>NZ_JBITCU010000004.1:429778-509571 GCF_044453545.1 Streptomyces sp. NPDC051664
CCGCGCGGGCCCCCGCCCCCCCGCCGGCGCCCCCCCCCCCCCCCCCCCCCCCGGGGCCCCCCCCCCCCCCCCCCCCCCCCCCCCCCCCCCCCCCCGTCGCCAGTTGATCTACCCGTCGGTAGCATCCGTTGCATGGCAGAGACGGCAGAAACCCAGCAGGTTGACGACAGCAAGCAGGCCGCCCGCGCGGAGCGCAGGGCAGCCAGGCTCGCCAAGCAGATCGGCGCCTTCGCCAAGGCGCACGGCGGCGCCGAGGGGCACCTCGCGTACATCGGGCAGATGGGCACCCGCATCGTCCTGGTCGGTGGGGACGGCGGCTGGGGCGACCTCGTCGCACCGTCGTACGCGGTTGCCGAGAGCGCCACCGCGAAGGCCGGGATCACGATGCACGAGTCCTTCGACGGCGAGTTCGCCGCCAAGGTCCGCACCGGCCCCTACGAGTGGACGCGGATGGCCGGGATCCAGGTCGGCGGCCCGTCCAACAAGGCCTGACCGGCCGCCCGGGCCGCATCCGACGGCGTGCGGGGCGCACCCCGGTGGCGCAGGAGCAACACCTGACACCGGGTTCACCCGTTAGGACGTGTACACACACGTGGTCAGCCCTTGTCCTTGTCGGTGGCCTTCCCGTGGGATTCGGCCGCCGGAGCGAAGCGGGCTCCCTGTTTCTCGGCCGAGCCGCGGAAACCGGACATGTGGGTGGGGGTCGTGAAATGACCGGGGTCCTCTCCCGTGCCCGTGCGCAGCAGCACGTATTGGCACCCCTGGCAGTGCTTGAGGTCCGGTCCCTGCGTACCCCCGGTCGCGTACACCCGATCCGCGAAGTGGGCGGCGCTGTCTGGGGGAGGGGAAGTGAGCCGATCGCCGCCCTTGCGCTCAGCCGGCGGCTGCGGGCTCCGGCTGTTCCGCGGCGGGTCCGGGCACGGAGGCGACGGCCGAGGGGCGCTCGCGCAGCGACAGCAGGACCCGCAGGACCGCGATCCACACCAGGCACGAGCCGAGCATGTGCAGCCCGACCAGGATCTCCGGGGTGTCGGTGAAGTACTGGACGTAACCGATCACGCCCTGCGCCATCAGCACCAGGAAGAGATCACGGGTGCGGCGCCGCGGCCCGGCCGGCGCGTCGACGGCCTTCAGTACGAACCAGAGCGCCACCGTCAGCGCCACCACGACCCACGCGAGATCGGCGTGCAGCTGTGCGATCGTCTTCCAGTCGAGCGGGATGCGGTGGACATCGCTGGAGTCGCCCGCGTGCCGTCCGGCACCCGTGACGATCGTGCCGACCGCGATCAGCAGACCGGCCGCGCCCGTCAGCAGCCAGGTCAGCTGTGAGACCGCCTTGCCCACCAGCGGACGGGGCTCGGCATCGCCCTCACGGACCCGCTGCCAGGTCACCACGGCGACCGTGAGCAGCGCCGTGGAGAGCAGGAAGTGCGCCGCGACGGTGTACGGGTTGAGGCCGACGAGCACCACGATGCCGCCGAGCACCGCATTGCCCATGACCACCCAGAACTGTGCCCAGCCGAGCCTTGTGAGGCTTCGCCGCCACGGCTTCGCCGAGCGGGCGGCGATGATCGTCCAGCCGACCGCCGCGCACAGCACGTACGTGAGCATCCGGTTGCCGAACTCGATGGCGCCGTGGAGGCCCATCGCGCTGGTCGCGGTCAGGGACTCGTCGGTGCACTTGGGCCAGGTCGGGCAGCCGAGGCCCGAGCCGGTGAGCCGGACGGCGCCGCCGGTCACCACGATGAGCACGGCCATCACGACGGCCGACATCGCCGCCCGGCGGACCGTCCGGGGGGATGGAGTCCAGCGTCCGGCGATGCAGAGAAGCGGGTTCCGCGTGGCTTGAGCGACTTCGGCTCGGGTCAGCTTGGGCACGCGCACCATCGTAAGCGGCGGCTTGTGCAAGCTTTCACGAGGGGGACGAGTTACCCCGAACCGCCGGGCCGGAGCGGTCCGTCCGCGGTCATTCCCAGCGGAAGAACTTCGCCGCCGCGCCCAGCCCGAGCACCGCCCAGACCGCGAGGATCCCGAGATCCCGCCACGGCATCGAGGCGCCGTGCTGGAGCACGTCCCGCAGCCCGTCCGACAGGGCCGCGATCGGCAGCAGCCCGAGCACCGACTGCACCGCGTCCGGGAACTTGTCCAGCGGCACGATGACCCCGCCGCCCACCAGCAGCAACAGGAAGACGAGATTGGCAGCGGCGAGCGTCGCCTCCGCCTTCAGCGTCCCGGCCATCAGCAGCCCGAGCCCGGAGAAGGCCGCGGTGCCGAGCGCGAGGAGCAGCAGGACGGCGAACGGACTGCCGTGCGGCGACCAGCCGAGCGCGAACGCGATCGCCGTCAGCAGCACGACCTGCAGCACCTCGGTGACCAGCACGGAGAGGGTCTTGGCGGTCATCAGACCCCAGCGGGGCAGCGGTGAGGCACCGAGCCGCTTGAGCACGCCGTAGCGCCGCTCGAAGCCGGTGCCGATCGCCTGGCCGGTGAACGCGGTTGACATGACGGCGAGAGCGAGAATGCCGGGCGCCAGGAAGTCGACGGACCTGCCCGCGCCGGTGTCCACGATGTCGACCGCACTGAACAGCACCAGCAGCAGCGTCGGAATGATCACCGTCAGGAGCAGCTGCTCGCCGTTGCGCAGCAGCATCCGTGTCTCCAGCGCGGCCTGGGCACCGATCATGCGGGGCAGCGGGGCGGCACCGGGCCGCGGGGTGTACGTACCGGCGCTCATGCGCGCAGCTCCTTGCCGGTCAGTTCCAGGAAGACGTCCTCCAGGGTGTGGCGCTCGACGGAGATGCCGTCCGGCATCACGCCGTGCTGCGCGCACCAGGAGGTGACGGTGGCCAGCAGCTGCGGGTCGACCTGGCCGCTGATGCGGTACGCGCCGGTGGTGAGCTCGGCCGCCTGCGTGCCGTCGGGCAGCGCCTTCAGCAGCGAGCCGAGGTCGAGACCGGGGCGGCCGGTGAAGCGCAGCGTGTTCTCGGCGCCCCCGCGGCAGAGCGTCTCCGGGCTGCCCTGGGCGATGACCCGGCCCGCGTCGACGATGGCGACATCGTCGGCGAGCTCCGCGGCCTCGTCCATGAAGTGGGTGGTGAGGACGACCGACACACCGTCGGAGCGCAGCTCCCGTACGAGATCCCAGGTGGAACGGCGGGCCTGCGGGTCGAGGCCCGCGGTCGGCTCGTCCAGGAACACCAGCTCGGGGCGGCCGACGACGGCCATCGCCAGGGCGAGCCGTTGCTGCTGGCCGCCGGAGAGCCGCCGGTAGGTCGTACGGCCGCAGCTGCCGAGGCCGAGGCGCTCGATCAGGGTGTCCACGTCCAGCGGGTGGGCGTGGAGCTTCGCCATGTGGCGGAGCATCTCGTCGGCGCGTGCTCCGGAGTGGACACCACCCGACTGCAGCATCACGCCGATCCGGGGGCGGAGTGCCGCCGCGTCGGTGACCGGGTCGAGGCCGAGGACGCGGACGGTGCCCGCGTCGGGCCGGCGGTAGCCCTCGCAGGTCTCGATCGTGGTGGTCTTGCCGGCGCCGTTGGGGCCGAGGACGGCCGTGACCGCACCGGTGCGTATGCCCAGGTCGAGGCCGTCCACGGCGGTCTTGGTGCCGTACCGCTTCACCAGGCCACGGATCTGCACGACCGGCTCGTTCTTCATGGCCGGTAAGTCTAGGCAGCGGCCCGGCGGACGAGTCCCCCGGGGCCGGATTAGGTAACCCTAAGTGACGAACTCCACCATTGATCGTTTCGGACCGTGGTTGTCAGGGCCGGAGGAATTACGCAACAATGGCGTTGTGAAATACCAGGGCGAGGCTCCGCAGGAGGAACTCGCGTCCGGCGAGCGCTCGACGCGCAACCGGGTCGCGCGCTCCATCCTGGACCACGGCCCGTCCACCGTCGCCGATCTGGCGAAGCGCCTGGGACTGACCCAGGCCGCCGTCCGCCGCCATCTGGACGCTCTCGTCTCCGACCGTGTCGTCGAGGCCCGCGAACAGCGGGTGTACGGGGCGCGGACCCGCGGCCGTCCGGCCAAGGTGTTCGCCCTGACCGACTGCGGCCGGGACGCCTTCGACCAGTCGTACGACAAGCTTGCCGCCGACGCCCTTCGCTGGATCGCCGAGACCGCGGGCGACGAAGCGGTCGTCGCCTTCGTCCGCGCCAGGGCGGCTGCCCAGTCGGTGGGCTACCGCAAGACGATCGACGCGGCGGCCCCCGAGAAGCGCACAGAGGCGCTGGCCAAGGCCTTGTCCGCCGACGGGTACGCTGCTACGGCGCGAAGCGCGCCGGGCCCCCAGCAGGGCGAGCAGCTGTGCCAGCACCACTGCCCGGTCGCACATGTCGCCGAGCAGTTCCCGCAGCTGTGCGAGGCGGAGACGGAGATCTTCTCCAGCCTGCTCGGGACCCATGTGCAGCGTCTGGCCACCATCGCCCACGGCGACGGGGTGTGCACGACGTTCGTACCGCGCGGCGGACCCGCAACCGCACAGACCACCACATCAGCATCTGCAAGCACGGCCGGGAGGAACCCCGAATGACGCTCCCCACGGAGACTGCCCACCCTGAGCTCGAGGGTCTGGGTACGTACGAATTCGGCTGGGCCGACTCCGACGCGGCAGGCGCGGCGGCCAAGCGTGGCCTCTCCGAGGCTGTCGTACGCGACATCTCGGCAAAGAAGAACGAGCCCGAGTGGATGCTGAAGCTCCGTCTCAAGGGGCTGCGTCTGTTCGACAAGAAGCCCATGCCGAACTGGGGCTCGGACCTGTCGGGCATCGACTTCGACAACATCAAGTACTTCGTGCGGTCCACCGAGAAGCAGGCGGAGTCCTGGGAGGACCTGCCCGAGGACATCAAGAACACGTACGACAAGCTCGGCATCCCGGAGGCGGAGAAGCAGCGCCTGGTCGCCGGTGTCGCCGCGCAGTACGAGTCCGAGGTCGTCTACCACCAGATCCGTGAGGACCTGGAGGAGCAGGGCGTCATCTTCCTCGACACGGACACCGCGCTGAAGGAGCACCCGGAGCTCTTCAAGGAGTACTTCGGCACCGTCATCCCGGTCGGCGACAACAAGTTCGCCTCGCTGAACTCGGCCGTGTGGTCCGGTGGCTCGTTCATCTACGTGCCGAAGGGTGTCCGCGTCGACATCCCGCTGCAGGCCTACTTCCGTATCAACACGGAGAACATGGGCCAGTTCGAGCGGACGCTGATCGTCGTCGACGAGGACGCCTACGTCCACTACGTCGAGGGCTGCACCGCGCCGATCTACTCCTCGGACTCGCTGCACTCCGCCGTTGTCGAGATCATCGTGAAGAAGGGCGGCCGCTGCCGCTACACGACGATCCAGAACTGGTCGAACAACGTCTACAACCTGGTCACCAAGCGTGCCGTGGCGTACGAGGGCGCGACCATGGAATGGGTCGACGGCAACATCGGCTCCAAGGTCACCATGAAGTACCCGGCCGTCTACCTGATGGGCGAGCACGCCAAGGGCGAGACGCTCTCCATCGCCTTCGCGGGCGAGGGCCAGCACCAGGACGCCGGATCCAAGATGGTCCACATGGCGCCGAACACCTCCTCCAACATCGTCTCCAAGTCGGTGGCGCGAGGCGGCGGCCGTACCTCGTACCGCGGTCTGGTCGAGATCGGCGAGGGCGCCGCGGGCTCCAAGTCCAACGTGCTGTGCGACGCGCTCCTGGTCGACACGATCTCCCGCTCCGACACGTACCCGTACGTGGACGTCCGCGAGGACGACGTGTCCATGGGTCACGAGGCCACCGTCTCCAAGGTCTCCGAGGACCAGCTCTTCTACCTGATGAGCCGCGGTCTGACCGAGTTCGAGGCCATGGCCATGATCGTGCGCGGATTCGTCGAGCCGATCGCGCGCGAGCTGCCCATGGAGTACGCGCTCGAGCTCAACCGGCTGATCGAGCTGCAGATGGAGGGTTCGGTCGGCTAGCACAGCCTGACGACCGAATCCCCCGACTTTTGACAGAGAAAGCGAGCACTACGACAGCCATGGCTGAGGCTCAGAACATTCCGGCGGGGTCCACCACCACCGGGTCCATCGCGGTGGCCGCCGAGTCGACCGTCGCCACGCGCATGAGCGCGCCCCCGTCCTTCGACGTAGCGGACTTCCCGGTCCCCCACGGCCGCGAGGAGGAGTGGCGGTTCACGCCGCTGGAGCGGCTGCGCGGGCTGCACGACGGCACGGCCGTCGCGACCGGTGGCGCCGTCAAGGTCGCGGTGGAGGCCCCCGAGGGCGTCACCGTCGAGACCGTCGGCCGTGACGACGCCCGGCTCGGCCGGGCCGGCACCCCGGTGGACCGTGTCGCCGCCCAGGCGTACTCGTCCTTCGAGCAGGCCTCGGTCATCACGGTCGCCAAGGAGGCCGTGCTCTCCGAGCCGATCCGGATCGCCGTGCACGGTGAGGGTGGTGTGGCCTACGCCCACCAGATCATCGAGCTGGGAGCCTTCGCCGAGGCCGTCGTCGTCATCGACCACACCGGTGACGCGGTCGTCGCGGGGAACGTCGAGTACGTCCTCGGTGACGGCGCGAAGCTCACCGTCGTCTCCGTCCAGGACTGGGACGACACCGCCGTCCACGCCGCCCAGCACAACGCGCTGATCGGCCGGGACGCCACCTTCAAGTCGATCATCGTCACCTTCGGCGGGGACCTGGTCCGGCTCCACCCGCGGGTCTCCTACGCGGGCACCGGCGGCGAGGCCGAGCTCTTCGGTCTGTACTTCACCGACAAGGGCCAGCACCAGGAGCACCGCCTCCTGGTCGACCACAACACCCCGCACTGCAAGTCCAACGCCGTCTACAAGGGCGCGCTGCAGGGCCAGGACGCGCACGCCGTCTGGATCGGTGACGTCCTCATCCAGGCCAAGGCGGAGGGCACCGACACGTACGAGATGAACCGCAACCTGGTTCTCACGGACGGTGCGCGGGTCGACTCCGTGCCGAACCTGGAGATCGAGACCGGCGAGATCGTCGGCGCCGGTCACGCCTCCGCCACCGGCCGCTTCGACGACGAGCAGCTCTTTTACCTGATGTCCCGCGGCATCCCGGCCGAGGAGGCCCGCCGACTCGTCGTGCGCGGTTTCTTCGCCGAGCTCGTCCAGCAGATCGGTCTGCCGGACGTCGAGGCCCGTCTGCTCGACAAGATCGAGGCCGAGCTGAAGGCTTCCGTCTGATGGCCTTCGTCAAAGTCTGTGCGCTGAGCGAGCTGGAGGAGGACACCCCGAAGCGGGTGGAGCTCGACGGTACGCCGGTCTCTCTGGTCCGCACCGAGGGCGAGGTGTTCGCGATCAACGACATCTGCTCGCACGCGAACGTCTCACTGTCCGAGGGAGAGGTCGAGGACTGCATGATCGAGTGCTGGCTGCACGGCTCCAGCTTCGACCTGCGCACCGGCAAGCCGTCCGGTCTTCCCGCGACGCGCCCCGTCCCCGTATACCCCGTCAAGATCGAAGGGGACGATGTGCTCGTCTCCGTCACCCAGGAGTCCTGAGTCACCCATGGCAACGCTTGAAATCCGCGACCTGCACGTCTCCGTCGAGGCCGACAACGCCACGAAGGAGATCCTCAAGGGCGTCGACCTGATCGTGAAGCAGGGCGAGACCCACGCCATCATGGGCCCCAACGGGTCCGGCAAGTCGACCCTCGCGTACTCCCTCGCGGGTCACCCCAAGTACACGATCACCAGCGGCACGGTGACCCTGGACGGCGAGGACGTCCTGGCGATGTCCGTCGACGAGCGCGCCCGCGCCGGCCTCTTCCTGGCCATGCAGTACCCGGTCGAGATCCCCGGTGTCTCGGTCTCCAACTTCCTGCGTACCTCCGCCACCGCCGTCCGCGGCGAGGCGCCCAAGCTGCGTACCTGGGTGAAGGAGGTCAAGGAGACGATGGCCGACCTCCAGATGGACCCGGCGTTCGCCGAGCGCAACGTCAACGAGGGCTTCTCCGGTGGTGAGAAGAAGCGCCACGAGATCCTTCAGCTGGAGCTCCTCAAGCCGAAGGTCGCGATCCTCGACGAGACCGACTCCGGTCTGGACGTCGACGCTCTGCGCGTCGTCTCCGAGGGCGTCAACCGGGTCCGCGAGACCGGCGAGGTCGGCACGCTGCTGATCACGCACTACACGCGGATCCTCCGATACATCAAGCCCGACTTCGTGCACGTCTTCGCCAACGGCCGCATTGCCGAGTCCGGCGGCGCCGAGCTCGCCGACAAGCTGGAGAACGAGGGCTACGAGGCATATGTGAAGGGTGGCGCTTCCGCGTGACACAGCTGCCGGGCCTCCTCGACACCGAGGCGATCCGCAAGGACTTCCCCCTGCTGGATCGTACGGTCCACGACGGGAAGAAGATCGTTTACCTGGACAGTGCGGCGACTTCGCAGAAGCCGCGCCAGGTGCTCGACGCTCTCAGTGAGTACTACGAGCGGCACAACGCCAACGTCCACCGAGGTGTGTACACGATCGCGGAGGAGGCCACGGCGCTGTACGAAGGCGCCCGTGACAAGGTCGCCGCGTTCATCAACGCGCCGAGCCGCAACGAGGTGATCTTCACCAAGAACGCCTCGGAGTCGCTCAACCTGGTGGCGAACATGCTCGGCTGGGCCGACGAGCCCTACCGGGTGGACCACGAGACCGAGATCGTCACCACGGAGATGGAGCACCACTCCAACATCGTGCCGTGGCAGCTGCTCTCGCAGCGCACCGGCGCGAAGCTGAAGTGGTTCGGCATCACCGACGACGGCCGCCTCGACCTGTCCAACATCGACGAGATCATCACGGAGAAGACGAAGATCGTCACCTTCACGCTGGTCTCCAACATCATGGGCACGATCAACCCGGTCGAGAAGATCATCCGCCGTGCCCAGCAGGTCGGCGCGCTGGTCTGCATCGACGCCTCGCAGGCCGCCCCGCACATGGTGCTCGACGTGCAGGCGCTGCAGGCCGACTTCGTGGCCTTCACCGGTCACAAGATGGTCGGCCCGACCGGCATCGGTGTGCTCTGGGGCCGCCACGAGCTGCTGGAGGACCTGCCGCCGTTCCTCGGTGGTGGCGAGATGATCGAGACCGTGTCGATGCACTCGTCGACGTACGCCCCGGCGCCGCACAAGTTCGAGGCGGGTACGCCCCCGATCGCGCAGGCCGTCGGCCTCGGCGCGGCCGTGGACTACCTCTCGGCGATCGGCATGGACAAGATCTTCCAGCACGAGCACGCGATCACCGAGTACGCGGTGAAGCGTCTCCTGGAGGTCCCGGACCTCAAGATCATCGGTCCGGCCACCGCGGAGGACCGCGGCGCCACGATCTCGTTCACGCTCGGCGACATCCACCCGCACGACGTGGGCCAGGTCCTCGACGAGCAGGGCATCGCGGTCCGGGTCGGACACCACTGCGCACGGCCGGTCTGCCTGCGGTACGGAATTCCTGCGACGACGCGAGCGTCGTTCTATCTGTACTCCACGCCTGCCGAGGTCGACGCCCTGGTGGACGGTCTGGAGCACGTACGGAACTTCTTCGGCTGAGGGTTGACTGGTGAAGCTTGATTCGATGTACCAGGAAGTGATCCTGGACCACTACAAGCACCCCCACGGGCGTGGCCTGCGGGACGGCGACGCCGAGGTGCACCACGTCAACCCGACGTGCGGCGACGAGATCACGCTCCGGGTGAGGTACGACGGCGAGACCATCGCCGACGTGTCGTACGAGGGCCAGGGCTGCTCCATCAGCCAGGCCTCCGCCTCCGTGCTGAACGAGCTGCTGGTCGGCAAGGAGCTGGGCGACGCGCAGAAGATCCAGGAGACCTTCCTGGAGCTGATGCAGTCGAAGGGCCAGCTGGAGCCGGACGACGCGATGGAGGAGGTGCTGGAGGACGCGGTCGCGTTCGCCGGTGTCTCGAAGTACCCGGCCCGGGTCAAGTGCGCGCTGCTGAGCTGGATGGCGTGGAAGGACGCGACGGCGCAGGCGCTGTCCGAAGGGAAGACGGCATGAGCGACAACGAGACTCTCACCACCAAGCCGGCCTCCGAGGAGGAGGTCCGCGAGGCCCTGTACGACGTCGTCGACCCCGAGCTGGGCATCGACGTCGTCAACCTGGGCCTGATCTACGGCATTCACATCGACGACGCCAACATCGCCACCCTCGACATGACGCTGACGTCCGCGGCCTGCCCGCTGACCGATGTCATCGAGGACCAGGCGAAGTCCGCGACCGACGGCATCGTCAGTGAGCTGCGGATCAACTGGGTCTGGATGCCGCCGTGGGGCCCGGACAAGATCACGGACGACGGGCGCGAGCAGCTGCGCGCGCTCGGCTTCAACGTCTGAGCCATTGCGTGGCCGAACGGCCCCCGGCTTCCGCCGGGGGCCGTTCGGCGTTGTTCGTCTGCTGGACGCATGGTGTGTGTCCGCCGTTGGCGCGGGAGCCGGAGCCTACTCCTCGACATCACGCCGACGAGAGGCACGTTGTGCTGCATCAGCTTTCGCTCCGGAACCGCAGGGCGGCCACCGCCGCGACGGGCGTTCTTGTGCTGGCCGCCCTGGGGGGAAACGCCCCTGCGCACGCCGTCACTTACGGGACTCCGACGATCACTCTGTCGGCCGCCTACCTCTCCGGCGCCGTCGCAGCGACCGGCGACCCCGTGGTCACCGTCACCGTCGCGCAGAGCGGCGCCGATGTCACCGCGCTCGGCGTGGCGGCGTCCGCCAGCTCCAAGTCGTCCGTCGCCGGAACCGGTGATGTGACCGTGACGGGGACCGGCGCCACCCGGCAGCTCGCAGTCGCCGCGCACGCGCGCGGCTACACGGACCTCACGATCAAGGTCACCGGGCTCGGCGGCAAGACCGCCACCAAGACGCTGCACTACGCCGCGTCCGCCGCCGTGCAGAACTCTGCCGACACGCGCTACCTCACCGGGTCCTCGGACGCCTCCGCCGCCGTCGATGTCGGGGGCGGTTACGCGGTGGTGGCCGACGACGAGTCCAACACGCTGCGGCTGTACAGCCGTTCGGTATCCGGTGCGCCCGTGAAGAGCTGGGACGTCGGTTCGGCGCTCGGGGCGGACAAGGAGATCGACATCGAGGGCGCGACCCGGGTCGGGAACACCATCTACTGGACCGGTTCGCTCGGCAACAACAAGGACGGTGAGTACAAGTCCGCCCGCAACACCGTCTTCACCACGACGGTGACCGGGTCGGGCGCCACCACCCAGCTGACGGTCGGCGGCTCGTACAAGAAGCTCCGGGACGACCTCGTCGCCTGGGACAAGGCGAACGGCAACCGGTACGGCTTCGCCGCGGGTACGGCGAGCGGTCAAGTGCCGAAGCAGATCGACGGGTTCAACATCGAGGGCCTTGAGTTCGCGCCCGGCTCGACCACCACCGCGTACCTGGGCTTCCGGGCTCCGCTCGTACCGCCGAGCGAGGGCGGCAAGGCGCTGATCGTGCCCGTCACCAACTTCGACAAGGTGGCCGGGAGCGGGGCGAAGGCGGTCATCGGCACGCCGATCGAGCTGGACCTCGGCGGCCTCAGCATCCGGGACATCCGGAAGAACGCCGCCGACCAGTATCTGATCGTGGCCGGCTCCTGGGCAGCCGATGACAACTCCGACCCGTACGCCCTCTACTCGTGGGACGGTGTCGCCGGACATGCGCCGGTCAAGCGGGCCGATCTGCCGACCGCCGACCCGGGCGGCTGGGAGGCCGTCGTCGACGTGCCGGACCTGACGGTGCCGGGTGCGCGGGCGCAGCTGATCACGGACGCCGGTTCTGCCGACCTGTACGGGGACGGTACAGAGGCGAAGGACCTCGACCACGCCGAGTGGAAGAAGTCCCGTTCCGTCTGGTTCACCGTCAGCAGCTGACGAACGGGCACGGCTTCGCGTCTCGTCATGGCGAACGGCCATGTCCACCGGGCAGACTGGCGGTCATGGCCGTTTCCTTTTACTCCATCGTCGTCGACGCCCACGATCTGCCGTCGCAGGCCCGGTTCTGGTGCCGGGTGCTCGACTGGAAGTTGCTCTTCGAAGCCGACGACGAAATCGTCATCGGCGCCGACAAGGACGCCTTGCCCGGCATCACTTTCGTCCCCGTACCGGAGGAGAAGGCGGTCAAGAACCGGCTGCACATCGATCTCGCCCCCGACGACCAGGCCGTGGAGGTCGCGCGGATCATCGGTCTCGGGGCCACCCGGGCGGACGTCGGCCAGCGCGCCGATGCGAGCTGGGTCGTGCTGGCAGACCCCGAGGGGAACGAATTCTGTGTGCTGAGCCCGAAGAACTCGCTCATCGACTGAGAGTCGCCTGCACCCGTACCCGGGTCGGGCCCGTGTACGCGGGCCCGACCCGCGCTCACGGACCGAACTGCGGGGGTACGGCAGCGGCTTCGGCGAGCACCGGGCCGAGGTTCTCGTTGCGCATCCGGCGGTCGACGTACAGCAGACCGGTCACCAGCTGCGGGAACGTTGCCGAGACGAGCTGGCTGACCAGCTGCCCCAGCAGCGTCGCCACCAGGTAGCCGCTCATGGCGACGACGACCGCTGTCGCATTCGGGTCGGAGCCCAGGCTCTCCATGCCGATCACGCCGGGGAACATGCCGAGGATCGAGAACGGCAGCTGGATGACGTAGCTCGCCACGGCTGCCATGAGCATGGCCAGCAGCGAGATGCCGAAGATCCGCCACCAGTCACCGCGCACCAGCTGCGACGAGCGGCGCAGCGCGGCGATCGGGCGCTGCCCCTCGAAGACCGCGGCCGCGGGGGCCAGCGAGAACTTCACCCAGAGCCAGATCGCCAACGGGGCGGTGGCCAGAGCGCCCAGGACGCCCACCGCGATCGCCACCCCGCTGCCGGATCCGCTGTCCAGGGTGATGAAGGCGATCGTCATGGCGATGAAGGCGACCAACATGAGCACCATCGGGATCACCGCGACCAGGGAGGTCAGGAGCACCGTGCCGATCACGGCCGGGACCCGCGCCCAGGCCCGGCGCCAGATGATGCCGAAGGTGGTCGGCCGGCCCAGAACCGCGTCCTGCAGAACCGCCGGAACCGTCGCGTACATCGTCGCCGTGGCGGTCACCAGCGCCAGGACGGCCACCAGCCAGACGGCGCCGAAGGCGATCACCAGCGGCACGATGTCCTCCGTGCGCGGGCTCTCCTCCGAGGAGAGCTCCATGACCCGGTGCAGAGGGTCGTTGACCGCGGAGTACGCGATCGCGACCGCCGCCCCGACCACGACCAGCGCCCCGCCGTACACGGCCGCGCCCACGCCGAACAGCTGCTTCCAGTAGCGGCCCATCGTGGAGAAGGCTCCACCGAGTATGTCCCCGAGGCCGAGGGGCCGGAGAGGTATCACCCCGGGCTTCGGCGGCGGCATCCAGCCGCCGCCCCATCCCGGTGGCCCGGGAGGCCCCCCGTACGGCGCTCCTCCGTACGGTGTGCCGCCCCCGGGCACACCGCCGCCCCACCCTGCGTCCTGCGCCACTGCTGCTCCGTTGTCTGTTGTCGTTGCTGTGTGCCGGTCGGGACACCGTAGCGGTCCGGACCCGGGAGCGGATCCCGGCCGGCGGCACCGACCGCTGCGGGCCGGGGATACCGGGTCCGGCCATGGTTGTGTACAGATGTACGCAACGATGCGTACACTCGTACATATGGGATACGGACTGCTGGCCGCGGCCATCGCGGCGGAGGTGGCCGGGACGACGGCCATGAAGTACAGCGAGGGCTTCACCCGGCTGTGGCCCTCGCTCATCACCGTCGTCGGCTATCTGCTGGCCTTCTCGCTGCTCGCCCAGACCCTGAAGACACTCTCCATGGGCACCGCGTATGCCATCTGGGCCGGGATCGGCACGGCCGCGGTCGCCACCATAGGCGTCCTGTTCATGGGCGAGTCAGGCAACCCGGTCAAGGTGGCGGGCATCGCCCTGGTCATCGCCGGTGTGGTGGTGCTCAACCTGGGCGGAGCCCACTGATGGCCCGCCGTTACGACCCCGCGCGCCGTGGCCGCATCATCGACGCGGCGATCCGGGTGGTGGGCGCCAAGGGCATCGCGGGGCTCAGCCACCGCTCCGTCGCCGCCGAGGCCGATGTGCCGCTCGGCTCGACGACGTATCACTTCGCCTCGCTCGACGAGCTGCTGATCGCCGCGCTGCGCCGGTCGAACGAGAACTTCGCCTGCGCCATGCGGGAGAGCGAGGCGCTCCTCGCGCCGGACGCGGACCTCGCCGAGGAGCTGGCCCGGCTGCTGGGGGAGTGGTTCTCCGGCGGGCGCGGGCGACTGGAGCTGGAGTACGAGCTGTATCTTGCGGCGCTGCGCCGGCCCGCGCTGCGGCCCGTCGCCGCCGAGTGGACGAACGGTACCGCCGAGCTGCTCGCCGGACGCACCGACCCGGCCACCGCGCGGGCGTTGACAGCGCTGATGGACGGGATCTGTCTGCAGGTGCTGCTGACGGGCGGGACGTACGACGCGGCGTATGCGCGGGAGATGCTGGCCCGGATCACCGGCTGACCCGGGCCGGCCAGGGCAGGGCAGGGCGGTTCCGGGCCGGGTGGGCGTCGGCGCATCGCTCATCGGCAAGCCGGGGGCGACCGCCCGGTTCAGCCGCCGACCGCCATCAGTGCCGCCCGCACGCTCGCCTCGATGTCCGTGATCGGATACAGCGCCTCGCGGACCGTCCGGTCCCGGTCCACCACCAGCGTCAGCCGCTTCAGCCGGCTGGCCCCCGCGACCCGGAACGTCGGCAGGCGCAACGCTGCCGCCAGCTCCAGCTCCGCGTCGGACAGCAGTGGGAAGCGCAGCCCCTCCGCGTCCGCGAACGCCCGCTGCTCGTCCGGGCGTTGGGTGGAGACTCCGTGCACGCTCGCCCCCGCCGCCGTGAACTCGGCCAACTGGTCGCGGTACGTGCAGGATTCGAGGGTGCAGCCGCGCGCGCCCGGGATCCCCGCCCAGCCGGGCGGATAGGCGTCCTGGCGGGCGTACGCGCCCGGAAAGCAGTACAGGACGGTGTGCGGGGTGTCGGCGACCGGGTCGCGCAACACGCCGTAGCTGTCGAGGAGTTGCAGCTCGGGCAGGCGTGTGCCCACCAATGCGTGCACCCGCGCCGCCTCCCGGGACGCCTCCGTGGTCGTTGCCATCGTCTCTCCGTCTCCCGTCACCCAGGTGTCACCCCAGTCCTGGAGCGCGATCAGCACAGGCAGCAGTGCCCGACCGCGCGGGGTGAGCCGGTACTCGTACCGGGCCGGGCGGTCCTGGTACGGCTCCCGGGCCAGTACGCCCGCGTCGACCAGCAGGCGCAGCCGCTCGGTGAGCACCTTGCGGGACATGCCCAGCTCCTGCTGGAGCGCGTCGAAGCGGTGCACCCCGCGCGCGGTGTCCCGCACGATCAGCAGGGTCCACCAGTCGCCGACGACATCGAGGGCCTGGGCGATCGCGCAGTCGGCGTCGGCCAGGCTGGTGCGCTGCGGCATTGCTTCGTCTTCTTCCGTTCTCTTCCTCATGGATTGACCCGCGGAAAGCATGCTGCCATAGTCCGTTCCCAAGGGGAACTCACTGGGGAGGGTGATGGGGATGGGGATGCTGCGGAACGTGCCGCGGACGGTGCGGCTGTTGGCCTTCGGCGCCTTCCTCAACGGAGTCGTGAGCTTCACCTTCGTCTATCTCTTCGTCTATCTGACCGGACCGCGCGAACTGACCGTCCCGCAGGCCGGAGTGATCGCGGGCGTCGGAGGGGTCGGCCTGGTCGCCGGGAACTTCACCGGCGGCTGGTTCGGCGACCACTACGGCCACCGCCGGATGCTCCTCGCGGGCGCGCTGGTGAGCGGCGCGGCGCTCGTCACCCTGCCGGTCCTGCCGGTCGCGGCGATGTACGGGGTGCTGCCGCTCGCGCAGTACGCGGCCGGCGTCGTACGCGCCGCCAACTCCGCACTCGTCGCCGTCTCCGTGCCCGAAGGCGGCCGACGACAGAGCTTCGCCGTGATGCGCGCCGGCGGCAACGCGGGCTTCACCGTCGGCCCACCGCTCGGCGCGCTGATCGCCGCCCACTTCTCGTACGACTGTCTGTTCGTCGTCGACGGCCTCGGGACGCTGCTCTTCGCCGTGTACGCATCGAAGGTGCTCCCGGCACGCGGCACCGTACACACCCGGCCGGCCCACGACCCCGACGCGCCCGGGCTCCTGAGGGAGCTGCGGGCAAGGCCCGCGGTGCCGGTGCTGCTCGCCGCGATCCTCTGCGTGGACCTCGTCTACCGGCAGCAGTACTCGACCCTGCCGGTCTTCCTCGCCGATCACGGCCGCAGCACCCAGTTCTACGGCTGGCTGCTCGCCATCAACGGCGGCGTCATCCTCTGCCTCGAACTCCCTGTGACGCACGCGCTGCGCCGACGGGCGCCGCTGAGCATCGTCGGCGCCGGCCTGTTGCTGGTGGGGCTGGGGTTCGCGGTACTGATCCCGGGGGCGGGGGTGCTGTTCGCCGTCACCATGATGGCGTCGGTGACCGCGGGCGAGATCCTGTACAAGACCACCGCCACGGCATACGTCGCCGACCAGGCACCCGCCCATGCGCAGGGCCGCTTCCAGAGTCTGTACGCGGGCGCCTCCATCAGCGGGCAGGTGCTGGCGCCACCGCTCGGCGGCGCGCTCTACGCCACCGCGCCGGAGCTGCTCTGGCCGGCCTGCGCGCTGCTGGCGGGCGGCGCGGGTCTCGCGGTGCTGGCGGCGCGGCGGCTGAGGGGGCCCGGGGCGGGAACCGCGCGGGGGCCGGTGCGAGACGTGCCTGCCGGGCAGGCGCCACCCGTACGGCAGCCACAGCCCGGGTGACCGGACCGTGCGAAGCCGGCGGGGGCTGAGCGGTGACCGTCCGGCGAGACCGGTTGGCTCCGGCGGGGCCTCGCCGGTTAGGTTTCGTGTCATGACCGACACGACTTCTCGCACCACCGGCGCCGTCGCCGCCGGCCTCGCCACCATCGCCGGCGACGGTTCCGTTCTCGACACCTGGTACCCCGCCCCCGCGCTCACCGCCGAGCCCGGCCCGGCCGGAACCGAGCGGCTCACCCCCGACCTCGCCGTGAACCTGCTCGGTGAGGGTGCGGCCAAGGCCATCGGCGTGGACGCCCGCCGCGGTGTCGAGATCGTCGCCGTCCGTACGGTCATCGCCTCGCTCGACGACAAGCCGCTCGATGCGCACGACGCGTACCTGCGCCTGCACCTCCTCTCGCACCGCCTCGTCCAGCCGCACGGCCAGAACCTGGATGGCGTCTTCGGCCTCCTCACCAACGTCGCCTGGACGTCGCTGGGTCCGGTCGCTGTCGACGACCTGGAGCACGTGCGGCTGAACGCCCGCGCCGACGGCCTGCACCTCCAGGTCGGCTCGGTCGACAAGTTCCCCCGGATGACGGACTACGTCGTACCGAAGGGCGTCCGGATCGCCGACGCCGACCGGGTCAGGCTCGGCGCGCACCTCGCCGCCGGTACGACCGTCATGCACGAGGGCTTCGTCAACTTCAACGCCGGCACGCTCGGTACGTCGATGGTCGAGGGCCGCATCTCCGCCGGCGTCGTCGTCGGCAACGGCTCCGACATCGGCGGCGGCGCCTCCACGATGGGCACCCTCTCAGGCGGCGGCAAGGAGCGCATCGTCATCGGCGAGCGCTGCCTGATCGGCGCCGAGGCCGGCGTCGGGATCGCGCTCGGCGACGAGTGCGTCGTCGAGGCCGGTCTGTACGTCACCGCCGGTACGCGCATCACGCTGCCGGACGGCCAGATCGTCAAGGCGCGCGAGCTCTCCGGCGCCTCGAACATCCTCTTCCGCCGCAACTCGGTCACCGGCGCCGTCGAGGCCCGCCCGAACAACGCGGTGTGGGACGGCCTGAACGACGTTCTGCACAGCCACAACTAGCGCGTAGCTGCGAGGAGTTCCTCGTACGCCCTCCGCAGCCCGTCGGTCGCCTCGCGCCCGGCGGGCTGCAGCGGTTCCCGGACCGGGCCCGCGTCGAGCAGCGCCTTGGCCGTCACGGTGCCGGGCAGACCCGATGCCATCATCAGCTCGGCCAGTGGCGCGGCCAGCCGGTTGAGCCGGGCGGCCTCCGCGGTGTCCCCGGCGTCGAACGCGTCGAGGACCGCCCGCAGCTGTCGGGGCGCCACATTGGCTACCGTGCTGACATAGCCCGCCGCGCCCACCGCGTACAGCGGCAGGTTGAGCTCCTCGCAGCCCGAGTAGTACGCGAGCGAGGTCGCGCCGATCACCTTCGTCGAGCCGAGCAGGTCGTACGCACAGTCCTTCACCGCCGCGATGCGCGGGTGCTCGGCCAGCCGCAGCAGGGTCGCCGGCTCGATCCGGGTGCCGGTGCGGCCGGGGATGTCGTACAGCATCAGCGGAATGCCGGTCGCGTCGGCGACGCGCCCGAAGTGCGCCTCGACGGCGGCCTGCGGGGGTCTGCTGTAGTACGGCGTCACGACCAACAGCCCGTCCGCGCCCGCCTGTTCGGCCTGTTGTGCCAGCTGAACGGTGTGCCGGGTGTCCGCACTGCCGACCCCCGCGACGAGCGGTACGCCGTCGCCGACGGCTTCCCGGACCGCGCGCAGCAGCGCGGTCTTCTCGGCGTCGGTGGTGGTCGGGGACTCGCCGGTGGTTCCGCTGAGCACCAGGCCGTCGCAGCCGTCGGCGACGAGGCCGGCGGCATGCTTCCCGGCCGTGTCCAGGTCCAGGTCGCCGTCGGCGGTGAACGGAGTGATCATGGCGCAGAGGGCGCGGCCGAAGGGGGCTACGGATGTTGTCATGTCCGAAGTGTCGGACGGTGGGACCGTAAAGGTCTACTTAGTTCTTCTTGGGGTGAAGAGGAAGGAACGCTGAACAATGGTCGTTGGGGCTCAGCCCACGCTCTGGCATGATCGAACGCCTATGCGGCAGGCCGATACGGGGGCGGGTGCATGAGCATGCGGGGAACGGCAAATACGGGGAACGGGACGCCAAGAGCGGTGGCGGCCGTGTGCATGGCCGGGGCGTTGGCCCTGTCGCTGTCGGGATGCGCCGGATTGTTCGTGCCGGCGGGCGAGGGGGAGCCGGCGCCGACGCCGAGCGTCTCGCAGACACCCGGCCGGGTGCACGCGGAGAAACTGCAGCCGGGTGACCTGTCCACCGCCCCGCCCGCCACCGGCGACGTGCCCAGCCCCGCCCCGCCGCCGAGCGCTGCCGCCCGGGCCGACTGCCCGTCCTCCGGCCTCGTCGTGGACATGGGCGAGGTGCAGGCGGCGCTGGGCCACCGGGCCGTGGGGCTCACCCTCACCAACTGCGGCAGGAAGTCGTACCGGGTCGACGGCTACCCGTCCGTCCGGGTCCTGGACGACGAGGGCGAACCGCTGCCGGTCAAGGTGAACCCGGGCTCCTCGTACATGGGAACCGACCCGGGTCCGAAAGAGATCATGCTGAAGCCGGGGAAGTCTCTGCACTCGTTGCTCGCCTGGGTCTCCACCGCGACCGGCGGCGACCTCATCGAGGGCGACGCGCTGGAGATCGCACCGGCCCCGGGGCTGGAGGCGCGCACGTTCCCGCTGAAGGGGAGCGACGTACGGCTGCTCGACGAGCTGAACATGACCGCCTGGCGCACCGTGTCGCCCCAGTAGCGCCGCCGGGGCGGCTCAGAGGGCGAGCCTGAATCCTTCGTGGCTGCGGTCGAAGCCCAGCGACTCGTAGAACCGGTGCGCGTCGGCACGCCGCTTGCTGCTGGTCAGCTGCACCAGCGCGCACCCCCGCAGCCGGGCCCGGGCGACGGCCTGCTTCATCAGCTCCCGCCCCAGCCCACCGCCACGCCGGTCGGCCCTGATCCGCACCGCCTCGATCAGCGCCCGCTCCTCGCCGCGCTTCCCGAGCCCCGGTATGTACGTGGTCTGCAGACAGCCCAGCACGGTGTCGCCGTCCACCAGCACGAGCATCTCGTTGCGCGGATCGCTCTCGATATCGGCGAAGGCTCTCTCGTACTCCTCGTCGACCACGACCGAGGCCGGGTCGACGACCCGGTTCTCGTCAGCGAGGAGCGCGAGCACGGCGGGCAGGTCGTCGCGGGTGGCGGTGCGAAGGATCACGCCCCGGAGTCTGGCACGTGCACCTGAGCGCTCAGCGGCCGGATACGGTCCGGCCGCGCGGCCGGCCGGCACGGGATCCCGTGAAGCCGGTGGTTGACCTCGTCTGCGGGCGGCCGAGTAGTCGGCCGGAACCGGGGCCACGGGCGCAAGCGCGGCGCCTGCGGACCGGCGGTGGTTCGGGCGGACGATGCGGGAGGCAGCACGGGCCCCCGGGAGTGCGGGAGGTGGATGAGGGGATGCCCGCACGCGTCGATCCCCTGCTGTGCACGGAAGTTGTCGAGGCCGGCCGAGTGACCGGCCGCCGTCCGTCGTAGGGGCCGAGTGGCACGGGCGGAATGCGTCTACGCTTGGTCGGCCTGGGACCACCGCCCCCTGCGGGTCGGTCCGAGCCCGTACCCCCGTACGTCCGAGGAGAACCACCTGATGTCCGCAGAGCGCCCCACCCTGCCACCGGTACGGCTGCACTCCGAGGCGGAGCTGGCACGGGACGCGCTCGCCGCGCCGCTGCTCGCCCGGGCCGTCCGGCTCGCCCGCTGGGCGGGACCCGGGACCCGGGTCGGCGCCGGCGGCGAGCTCGTCGAGGCGCAGCTGCCCGCCGCGGCCGAGCACCTCGGGCTGGCGGCGGACGAGGACGGGGCCGCGGAGGCCAGTGAGGCGTGGCGGCTCGCGGTCGACACCGGGCTCCTCGACGTCCACGACCCCGAGGGGGACGACGACGCAGAGGATGCCGAGGGGACCGTCAGCGCGGGCGAGAACCTGGGGCTGCTGACCGGTGGCTCCCCGCAGGACGTCCTCACGATCTGGCTCGACGGCCTGGAGGCCGTGCACGCCGACGCCACCGCACCCGTCTTCGACGACTTCGCCGATCTCGTCGGCGAGGACGGCTCGATCGACTTCGACTCCCTGGACTGGGACCCGGAGGCGGAAGCCGAGTTCCTCGACGGCGTGCTCGGCAACCTGTATCTGCTCACGGTCGGCGACGGCAGCGAGGGCGAGGCGCCCGTACCGCTGCCCGCGCTCGCCGCGTCGATGATCGTGCCCGACGAGATGGGCGAGCCCACCGACGACATCCTGGAACAGGTGTCGGAGGCAATGATGCGCCTCGACGACCAGTTCCGGCTTCTGGAACCGATCGGAATCGTCGCCTACCGGCCGGTGGACGAGACGCTGCTCGCCGAGGAGGGCGAGGAGGCCCAGCCGCCTGCCGACGACGAGGACGTCAGCCGGTACGGCATGGTGCGGCTGACCCCCCTCGGCCTGTACGGCATCCGGGCCCGGATGCTGGAGGCCGGTATCGATGCCCCGGCGATCGGCGATCTCGTGGACAAGGGCGCGGACACGCTCCTCGGCGGCATCGCGTACTACCCGGATGCGGCGGCGCGCAGCGAGGTCGAGCAGTGGCTCGCCCGCCGCGGCGCGGACGGGGCCGCGGGCGAACTGCTGGACGCGGCACGCGGCGTGGACCAGCAGGCCCCGCTGCGCAGGCTCCAGTGTCAGCAGGCGCTCGCCCTGGTCGGCGCGGAGGCGGAGCCCGCGGTCCGTGCGGTGCTCGACGACGCGGAGCTGGGCGGCCTCGCCCGGGTCTGGCTCGCCGAGCGCGGCGCGGCCGACGTGCCCCCGCCGCCGGAGGCGATGATCTTCTGGCTCGCCATCGACACGATCGCCGCCCAGCTGGAGGCGGAAGGCGATCTGGACGAGCTCCAGGGGCTGGTCGAGGGGCTCTCCGGCCAGCACAGCGGGTTCTTCGACGAGGCGTGGCGGGTGGCGCACCCGGCGACGGCGGACGTCCTGGAGGCGATGGGGCGGCTGCACAGCGACAAGAAGCAGGCGAAGGAAGCGCGGAAGGCGGCGTTCAAGGCGCGATCGCGTTCGGGCGGCTGAGCGGGGCGGCCGGCGCCGGGCGTCCAGTCGGGCAGCCGGGCGGAGGGCGGCGGTAGGGGCTCTGTGAAGGTTCACAGAAAGGATGTCGCTCGAAGACGCCCTCAGTTCAACTGGTGTTGGTGCAGGGGCGGGAGCGTGAGCCCACAAACACCCGTCCCAGCAGCTCCAGGAGTTCGTGATGCCCTTCACGCGCAGGGAATTCACCAAGCAGTCCGCCCTCACCGGCGCGGGCATCGCCCTGACCGGTACCGTCGCCGCCCTGGCTACCGCCCCTGGTGCCCTCGCCGCCCAGGAGTCCGGCCACGACGACCACCACGGTCATGACCACGGACACGGTCACAGCCACGAACCCGGCTACGGGCCGCTGGTCTCCGACCCGAAGGGCGTACTCGCGCTGCCCGCCGGATTCTCGTACCGCATCGTCACCCACAGCGGTGTCACCAAGCTGGAATCCGGCGAGTACACCCCCTCCAACCACGACGGCACGGCCGCCTTCGAGGGCCCGCGCGGCGTCACCCTGCTCGTCAACAACCACGAGCTGAGCGGCACCCGGGCCGGCTGGGAGCACCCCGTCCCGCTCGCCGAGGGCCTCGTCTACGACCCGATCGCCGCCGGTGGCTGCACCGTCGTCGAGACCCGCCGCGACGGCCGCACCGCCGAGTGGGTCGGCATCGCCGGCACGTCCACCAACTGTGCCGGTGGCGCCACCCCGTGGGGCACCTGGCTCACCTGCGAGGAGACCGAGGACAAGGCCGGCAAGAACGGTCTGCTCAAGGACCACGGCTACGTCTTCGAGGTCGACCCGTACGACGAGCGCGCCAACCGCGACCCGCGCCCGATCAAGGCGTTCGGCCGGTACGCCCACGAGGCTGTCGTCATCGACCCCAAGCTCGGTCACGCCTACCTGACCGAGGACGCGGCCGGCCCCAACGGGCTGCTCTACCGCTGGGTTCCGCCGCACGGCTTCAAGCACGGCCGCGGCGAGCTGCGCACGCTCGCCGACGACGCCGGTGTCCTCCAGGCCACCAAGTGCTTCGACAAGAGCGGCAAGTTCGTCGACGACCTGTCCCGCGCCACGAAGATCGGCACGGTGTACGGCGTGGACTGGGTCGACGTCGTCGACCGCGACGCCAAGACCGTCTCCGTGCGCAAGCAGTTCGGCGACCAGGACGTCACCCGCGCCCGCAAGCTCGAAGGCATGTGGTGGGGTGACGGCGGCGTCTACATCGTCTCCTCGTTCGCCCGCGAGGAGAGCCCCGTCCAGCACGACGGCCAGGTCTGGTTCTACGACCCGAAGCGCCGCACGCTGACGCTGAAGGTGCTCCTGGGCGTGAACGCCGACCCGTCGAAGGACGGCGCCTTCGACGGCCCGGACAACATCACCGTCTCGCCGTACGGCGGTCTGGTCATCGCCGAGGACGGCGAGGGCGTCCAGCACCTCTTCGGGGCGACGGAGAGCGGCCGCACGTACCCGATCGCGCGCAACGACCTGAACGCGGGCACGGCCGAGGAGCCGGAGTACAGCGAGTTCACCGGCGTCACCTTCTCGCCCGACGGGAAGACGCTGTTCGCCAACATCCAGACGCCAGGCATCATGCTCGCCATCACCGGCCCGTGGAAGCGCCAGCCGAACCGGCACTGACACACCGTCCGGACGCCCCGAAAAACCCGTCGCGCGTCCGGAGGCCGGTCTTCTAAGGTCCTGTCTGTGCCCAGGTGCGCAGGCAGGACCTACTTCCACTCTTAATGGGGATGTCGCGGGTTCGAGTCCCGCCATCGGCTTTCGAGCCGGTGTAGCTCAGGGGGTAGAGCACCTTCGTCGGTTCCGCCGACTGTGATCTCTGGGCACGTACAGCTTCAAGAAATTGCACGCACCTCCCGGTGCGCAGGCCACGGCTACTTCTTCGAAACAAGTTCCGCCGTCGCCGACCTTGATCTCGGGAGGCACAGCATCGGGTGCCCGGTGCGCAGGTGACGGATACTTCTCGGATCTGACGGTTGCGGGTTCAAGTCCCGCCCGGCCACGGCCGGTAGCTCAATGGGCAGAGCATCAGGCAAGCCCGTCGCCGACTCCTGATCTCGGGCACCCATGCGCTGTGTCTTCCCCCAATGAATTCGGGGGAATTCACCATGGCACGCTTCAACACCCGTACCACCAAGGCGAATACGACGTCGCCCGTGAAGTCGACCGGGCGCACCGCGCCCACCCGTCAGGGTGGTCGCGGACATCTCCGGGACAACCGTTCCGAACTTTTTCTGCTTGCCGTCGCCAATTTCGTCTCGCAGCAGACCTTTTACGAGAATGCCGAGCAGCGCGACAGCCGCTTCGCCACTCTGGTACGCATCCTTGCGGTGGGCGACCCCGACTGGACCGCCGGACTGCTGGGATGGCTGCGCCGCGACGGCGGGATGCGGACCGCGGCGATCGTCGGCGCCGCCGAGTACGTGAAGGCCCGGCTCGACGCGGGGGCCGAGGACGGGCCGTCCAACCGACAGGTCGTCGACTCCGTCCTGCTGCGCGCCGACGAGCCCGGTGAGCTGCTGGGGTACTGGACCTCGCAGTACGGCCGTACCGTGCCCAAGCCTGTGAAGCGCGGGATCGCCGACGCCGTACGCCGCCTCTACAACGGCAAGTCGCTGCTGAAGTACGACACCGCGTCCAAGGGCTACCGCTTCGGCGACATCCTGAACCTGGTGCACGCCGCGCCCGACCCGGAGAAGGCGTGGCAGGGCGAGCTGTTCCGCTATGCCCTCGACCGCCGGCACCACCCGGACGCGGCTGTTCCGCCCGCCTCGAACCGCACCCTCACCGCCCACCGGGCGCTGATGGAGCTGCCGGTCGAGGAGCGGCGGGCCGTGATCACCGCACCCGACGGGTCGGACCGGCTGGCCGCAGCGGGCATGACCTGGGAGGCCCTCGCCGGCTGGCTGCAGGGTCCGATGGACGCCGCGGCATGGGAGGCGGTCATTGCGTCGATGGGGGCGATGGCGCTCGTCCGCAATCTGCGGAACTTCGACGAGGCGGGCGTCTCGGACGAGGTCGCCGCGCAGGTGGCGGCGAAGATCTCCGACCCGGCCGTGGTCGCCGCATCGCGGCAGTTCCCGTTCCGCTACCTCGCGGCGTACCGGCACGCGCCGTCGCTGCGCTGGGCGTACCCGCTGGAGCAGGCGCTCGGCCACTCCCTCGCGAACGTTCCGGCGCTGCGGGGGCGGACGCTGATCCTGGTCGACCGCTCGGGCTCGATGTGGTCGCCGCTCTCGGACCGGTCGCAGCTGAACCGGGCCGACGCCGCCGCGATCTTCGGTGCGGCGCTCGCGCTGCGGGCCACCGATGCCGATCTGGTGGAATTCGGTACGAACAGCGCACCGGTGACCTTTCGCAGGGGCGAGTCCGTGCTGAAGATCCTGGACCGGTTCGGTGATCTCGGTGGCACCGACACCGCGGAGGCGGTCCGCCGGCACTACCGCGGCCATGACCGGGTACTGATCGTCACGGACGAGCAGGCGTCGTTCACGTACCGCGGTGATGCCACCGAGGCCGTCCCGGCGAGTGTGCCCGTGTACACCTGGAATCTGGCCGGATACCGGGTCGGGCACGCCCCCTCCGGAAGCGAGAACCGCCACACCTTCGGGGGTCTTTCGGACGCCGCATTCCGCATGGTGCCCCTGCTGGAGGCGGGGCGGGACGCCGACTGGCCCTGGAATCGCTGATTACGAATCCGGCATCAGTGGGCCCCCAGGAGCGGTCGGGCATGGCGTCGGGCGTCCCGGAGGCGCATACTCAACGTAATGAAACAGTCAGCCGGATCCCGGCGTCACCTGCCTTCCAGTCCCTTCAACCGCCCGGCCCAGGCGGCCCCACCGGTCGAATGCTTCGATGTGGGCGACAGGGTGTCGCATGACCAGTTCGGACTCGGTCGAGTCCTCGCTGTCGAGGGCGACAACGACGCAGTGCTCATCGACTTCTCGGGGCGACAGGGGAGGATCCTGAGCCCGTACTCCAAGCTGACCAAGCTCTGAGAGGGACGACGAGCGTACGAAGCGTCCGTCCCGCACCCCCCTTCCGGGGCACCTGCAGATCCCGCAGGTGCCCCGGAAGCCATTTCAGGAGCGAGCTCCAGGCGTGTGCGCAGCGACCTTCTACAGCGCCTGGGCGGCGGGTTTGACCATGCCGCGGACCGTGCGCGACTTGACGAAGTCACCCATCGCCGTCATCTCCCACTCGCCGGAGAACTGCTTGATCAGCTTCGCCATCATCACGCCGGTCTGCGGCTCGGCGCCGGTCAGGTCGAAGCGGACCAGCTCCTCGCCGGACGTCGCGTCGATCAGCCGGCAGTAGGCCTTGGCGACCTCGGTGAACTTCTGGCCGGTGAACGAGTTGACCGTGAAGACCAGCCCCGTCGCCTCCGGGGGGATCCGGCCCAGGTCCACGACGATCACCTCGTCGTCCCCCGCGCCCTCGCCCGTGAGGTTGTCGCCGGAGTGCTTGATCGCGCCGTTCAGGATGGAGAGCTTGCCGAAGTAGCAGCTGTCCAGGTGGTTGCGATTGGGGCCGTAGGCGATCACCGAGGCGTCGAGGTCGATGTCCTTGCCGCGGAACGCGGGTTCCCAGCCCAGCCCCATCTTGACCTGGGAGAGCAGCGGGCGGCCGCCCTTGACCAGGGACACCGTCTGGTTCTTCTGGAGGTTGACCCGGCCCTTGTCGAGGTTGATCTTGCCGGTGCCGGCGGGCGCCGGAGCGGCGACGGGCGGGGCTGGCGGGGCGGCCGGGGCCGGGGGAGCGGCGATCCGCGGGTCCGCGGGGGCGGCGGCGGGCATCGGGGGTGCGACCGGGGCGGGCGGCGCGGCGGGCTCCTCCTCGACCGAGACGCCGAAGTCCGTGGCGATGCCCGCCAGCCCGTTGGCATAGCCCTGGCCGACCGCTCGGGCCTTCCAGGCGCCATTGCGCAGATAGACCTCGATGACCACGAGCGCCGTTTCGGCACCGAGACCGGGCGGGGTGAAGGTGGCGAGCACGCTGCCGTCGTCCGCGTTGCGCACGGTGGCGGTGGGTTCGATGCCCTGGAATGTCTGGCCAGCCGCGTCGGGGCTCGCCGTGACGACGATCTTCTCGATGCCGGGCGGCACCGCGGCGGTGTCCACCACGATCGCGTCCGGCGCCGTGCCGCCGCCGGAACGGTGGGTCACACCGGGCCCGGTGGGCTGGTTGTAGAAGATGAAGTCGTCGTCGGAGCGCACCTTGCCGTCGGCGGTGAGCAGCAGGCCCGAGACGTCGAGCCGCACCGGGGCGGCGACGTCCACCGCCACGCGGGCGGCGGAGAGAGGGATGTTCGAGCCGGGGGTCATAGCGGTCATGTCCGGGGTAACGAACGACCCGGCTTTGCCGTTCCCTTACCTTCGCGGGCTTGCTCCGTACGGATCAGCGCCCGCCGCGTGCCCGGTTGCGGGGGTGGTCGCGGGCGGTGCGCTCGTTGCCGTGCTTGTAGGCGCCCGTCCAGCGCGCCATGACGAGCTGGGCATCGCCGGACACCACTTCGGCCAGGAACTTCTCCGCCCGGCTGCCCCGTAGGGTGCCTGCCGGGCGGCCGTGATGGGTGATCGTCACGCTCGCGTCGCCATGTTGCTCGTACTGGAATCCGGAAGGCCTCGGCATGGCCGTATGGTGCCCGCTCGCCCCGGATGCCGTCGCATGAATTTCCTGGTTACGGGACAGCCCCTAGTACGGCCAGATCGGCGGGTGGGTGACGAAGTGGCCGCCGAGGTGGGCGTGGTCCGGGTTGTGCGGGTCGAGTTCGCCCTGTTCCGCGACGAGCTTCTCCGCGTACTGCTCGGAGTCGTCCTGCGGCTCGTACCCGAGCGACCGGGCCGTGGTCAGGTCCCACCATAGGCGGGTGTTGTCGGAGGAGCCGTAGACCACCGTGTGCCCGACCTCGTCGGCGGTGAGCGCCGCGTGGAAGAGCCGGGCGCCGTCACCGGGGCTCATCCAGACCGACAGCATCCGTACGGACGTCGGTTCCATGAAGCAGGAGCCGATGCGCACGGAGACGGTCTCCAGGGCGTGCTTGTCCCAGTAGAGCTGGGCGAGATCCTCGCCGAACGACTTGGAGAGGCCGTAGAAGGTGTCGGGGCGGCGCGGTGTGGCGATCGGGATCAGCGGGTCGCCGGGGAGCGGGCGCGGCGTGTAGCCGATGGCGTGGTTGGAGGAGGCGAACACGATGCGCCGGACGCCCTCCTCGCGCGCGGCCTCGTACAGGTTGTACGTCCCCTCGACGTTGGCTCGCAGGATCTTGTCGAAGGAGGCTTCCAGTGAGATGCCCGCGAGGTGGATGATCGCGTCGACGCCGCGCACGGCCTCACGCAGCGCCTCCTTGTCGCCGAGGTCGGCCGTGATCGCGTCCGGCTCGCCTTCGATGGGGGTGACGTCGAAGAGGCGGAGTTCGTAGCCGTACGCGGGCAGCAGGCCGCGCATCAGGCTGCCGAGGCCGCCGGCGGCGCCGGTGAGCAGGACGGTGCGGGGAGCGGGCATTCGCTGATCTCCTCGGTACATACGCGCGACACATCAAATCCATGGACGACATTCACATGCATGGACAAACTAAGAAGTGAGGGCGCGGCGCGTCAAGTGGTACGCGCCTCCTGTGCGGGGGTGTCGACTCCGCTCCGACTCCGCCTCTGTGTCGCGAGCTCCCGTCTTGACCTGCCCCGCGTGGCTGCCTTAACTTGGTGCCGTTCATGAATATGGACGCCGATCAGAATTGTGCACGCCTGAATCCGCTCAGGGAGCGCCCGTGACCTCAGCCCCCCTTGCCGCCCGACTCACCCATGTCGCCGGGCCGCTCTTCTTCCCCGTCACCGCCTACGGGCCGGACGGCGCTGTCGATCTCGATGCCTTCCGCGCGCATGTGCGCGCCGGCATCGATGCCGGCGCGGCCGCCGTCTTCGCCTGCTGCGGCACGGGCGAGTTCCACGCGCTGACGCCGGAGGAGTTCCGTCTCGTCGTCGCCGCGGCGGTCGAGGAGACCGCCGGGGAGGTGCCCGTCGTCGCGGGCGCCGGGTACGGCACGGCCCTGGCGATCCAGTACGCGAAGCTCGCCGAGGAAGCGGGCGCGGACGGGCTCCTCGCCATGCCGCCGTACCTGGTCTTCGCCGACCAGGAAGGGCTGCTCGCCCACTACACGGCGCTGGCCGCGGCCACCTCTCTGGAGACGATCGTCTACCAGCGTGACAACGCAGTCTTCACCCCGGAGACCGTCGTCGCCCTGGCCCGGACGCCCGGGGTCATCGGCCTCAAGGACGGCTACGGCGACCTCGACCTGATGCAGCGCATCGTCAGCGCCGTCCGTACCGAGCTGCCCGGCCAGGACTTCCTGTACTTCAACGGGCTGCCCACCGCCGAGCTCACCGGGCTCGCCTACCGTGGCATCGGCGTCACGCTCTACTCCTCCGCCGTGTTCGCCTTCGCGCCGGACATCGCCCTCGCCTTCCACCGGGCCCTGGACTCCGGTGACGACGAGTTCGCCAACGCACTGCTCGACCACTTCTACCGGCCGCTCGTCGAGCTGCGCGCCAAGGGCCGCGGCTACGCCGTCTCGCTGGTCAAGGCCGCCGTCCGGCTGGAGGGCCACGCGGTCGGCGAGGTCCGCACCCCGCTCACCGAGCCGCCCGCCGCGCACATCGAGGAGCTGGCCGGGATCATCGAGCGCGGCCGCGCCGTGCTGGAGAAGTACGGACAGGCCAGGACCGCGCCCGAGGAGCCCGCAGCATGAAGGCCTCCGCCTTCCTGTACCCGTGGGACATCGTCGGGGACCCGGACGCCGCCGCCCGTGTCGCGGACCTCGGCGTCGGGCAGGTGACGCTCGCCGCCGCCTACCACTCGACCCGGGCGCTGACCCCGCGTCACCCCGGCAGCCGGATCGTCACCGCCGAACACGCCGCGGTGCTGTACCCGGCGGACGCCGGGCGGTGGGCGGGGCGCGAACTGCGCCCGTACGCGCAGTCCTGGGTGGCCTCGGACGATCCGTACGCCGAGGCCGCGCAGGCGCTGACGGATGCCGGTCTGGAGGTGCACAGCTGGGTGGTGCTCGCGCACAACTCCCGGCTGGGCGCCGAGCATCCGGACACCTCGGTGGTCAACGCGTACGGCGACCGCTACCCGTGGGCGCCCTGCATCGCGCAGCCCGCGGTCCGCGCGTACCTGACGGAGCTGGCGGGCGAGGCGGCGGTGCGCGGCGGCACGCGCGGCACCGAGCTGGAGTCCTGCGGCTGGTACGGCTTCGCGCATCTGCACGCCCACGACAAGATCGCGGGCGTCGGCCTCGGGGACGCGGCGCAGTACCTGATGTCGCTCTGCTTCTGCCCCGACTGCTGGACCGGATACGGCGAACACGGCGTGGAAGCGGATGAGTTGAGCCGGGCCGTGTGCGCGGCCCTGGAACCGGTCTGGGCAGGGTCCGGTTCCTCGGAGGCCGGCTGGTCCGGCGTCGAGAAACTCCTCGGCGCCGATCTCGCCGCCGCCACCCTGGAGTTCCGCGGCCAGGTCGCCCGCACGCTCCAGGAGTCCGCGGTCGCCGCTGTGCGGGCGGCGGCCGCGGAGGACTTCCAGGTGCTGCTGCACGCCGACCCCGCCCCGTACCGCTCCGGTGCGAACGTGGGCGTCGACCCGCAGCACATCCTCTCCGTGGCCGACGGGGTGGTGCTGCCCTGCACCGGCGGTGACGCGGCGCGCGAGACGGTCCTCGGACCGTTCGCCGGCCGGTCCGACCGGGTGGTCGCCGCCAACTTCACCGTGGTCGGTGGCATGGGTGGCAGCCCCGCCACGCTGGAGCGCGACGTCGCGCACGCGGCCTCGCTCGGCGCGAACCAACTGCGCCTGTACCACGCCGGGCTGGCTTCCGACCCGGACCTGAGGACCGTCGCCGAAGCGCTGTCACGCCTCGGTCGATGACGGAACCGGATCGGTGGGGGCGGCCGCCGGCCGCCCCCACCGATCCGTGATCAGCAGGGCCGCGGTCAGTAGCCCCGCCGCACCGATCAACGGCAGCAGCACCCGGATGTCCAGCACCGCGATCAGCCCCGCGCCGAGCGCCAGCGCCACCGCGTTCGGCACCATCATCAGCGAGTTGGCGGTCGCCGTCGTACGGCCCAGCACGGCATCCGGTGTCTCCCGCTGCACCGCGGTCATCGCGGCGATCAGCACACACGGCAGACCCGCCCCGATCGCGGCGCTCGTGACCAGAGCCACCGCGTCGTACGGCAGCGCCCGCACCCCCACCGCCGCCGCGAACAGCGCGATCCCGGCCGCGGTGAACACTCGCTCCGGCAGCCGCCGCAGCAACGGACCGGCCAGCAGCCCGATCGCGATGGACCCGGCGCCCTGCGCCGCGTACAGCACACCCGCGTACGTGGGGGAGTGCCCGAGCCCGTCGTCCACGAGGGCGTAGACCGCCGCCCCGCTGAGCCCGGCACAGAGCATCGTCGCCGAACCCGCCAGCACCAGCGGCCGCAGCACCGGCGAGTGCCACACCTGCCGGATCCCCGCGGCCAGTTCGCCCCGCCGGTCCGTGCGGACCGGCCGGGCCGGTTCGCTCACCCGCAACAGCGCGCAGACCCCCGCCGCCAGGGCGAACGACGCCGCGTCGAGCAGCGCCACCGCGCCGCCCCCGAACCGGGCGTACAAGCCGGCGCCGGTCAGCGGCGCGAGGAGCTTCATGCCTTCGGCCGCGATCATCCGGAGTCCGTTGAAGTCGCCGAGCAGCCGGACGTCGACGGTGTGCGCGACGAGCGACGTCTCGGCCGCGTCCATCACGACACCGCTCACCCCGTAGAGCACGAGGACGACGAAGAGGATCCAGATCCGCTCCGCCGAATCGACCGTGAGCAGCACGGTGAGCAGCCCCGCCATGGTGAGGTTCGCCCGGATCAGCAGCGGTTTGCGGCGTACCCGGTCGACGAGCGTGCCGAGCGCGGGCCCGATCAGCGAGGGAAGCCACATGGCGAACACGGCAAGCGCCGCCAGGCTGTCCGACCCGGTCAGGGACTTGACCCAGATCCCCGCCGTGAGCCACATCGCGGACGTTCCGAACCCTGTGACGACGACCGCCGCCAGATACAGCCCGGCGTTGCGATCCCGCAGCACCCTGCCCGCCGCCGACCCTGCCATTGCGCCCCCGAACCCCGGTGACCCGCACGTGTGTTGTGGGACTCATGCTGGCGACTGAGGACGTATCCGGACATCGGGCAGATGCCTTACATCGAGTTGCCGGAAGTTCTTTCGTCAGAAGCGTTGACGAAACATTTGCACCGGCTCTAGCTTCAACGCGTCGTACTTCGTACGTCATATATGAGACGCGATACGCCATACGCGAGATGCGAGAGCCCTTCACTCATGACCTTTGCGCCCACCCCGATTCCGTCCCGCACCCAGTACGTGCTGGAGGCGATCAAGCACGCGATCCTCACGGCGCAGCTGAGACCGGGGCAGGCCCTTGTCGAGACCGAACTCGCCGCACAGTTCGGGGTCTCCAAGACCCCGGTGCGCGAGGCGCTCAAGACCCTTGCCGGTACCGGACTCGTCGTGATGAGCCAGTACAAGGGTGTCACCGTGCGGCTGGTCGACGCGGCGATGGCCCGTGAGGTGTACGACGTACGGCTGCTCCTCGAGCCGGAGGCGCTGCGCCGCTCCATCACCCGCAGGGCCTCGCTCGACGCGGCCCAGGAAGCCCTGGAGCGGGCCGACTCGGCCGGTGACAAGGCCGACCGGTCGCTCGCCAACCGGGACTTCCACCGGGCGCTGTACCTGCCCTGCGGCAACCCGCTGCTGGCCCGGATGCTCGACGAGGTCCGCGACCAGGCCGCACTCGTGTCGACGGTCGCCTGGGCGACCATCCCGTCCTGGGAGCGGGAGGCGGCCGAGCACCGGGAGATCCTGCGGCTCGCGCTCGCCGACGACGCGGACGCCGCGGCCGGCGCCCTGCACGACCACATCGCGTCGTTCGTCCGCCGCGCCTTCCCCGAGGGAGCACAGACCGAGGAGGGCGGGGCATGAACCACCAGCACACCGACGAAAGGCCTGTCCGCATGGACCTCACACCGCTGAAGGCGGCCCTCGCAGATGTCGTCGCGATCCCGGTGACCCCGTTCGCCGCGGACGGGACCATCGACACGGCGGCTCACCGCGGACTGCTGCGGCGGCTCCTCGACGGCGGCGTACGCATCCTCACCCCGAACGGCAACACCGGGGAGTTCTACGCGCTCACCCCCGAGGAGCGGCGCACCGTCACCGAACTGACCATCGACGAGGTGGGCGGACGCGCCACGGTCCTGGTCGGGGTCGGGCACGACGTGCCGACCGCCGTGGCCGCCGCCGAGCACGCACGCGACGCCGGCGCCGAGATGGTGATGGTCCATCAGCCCGTGCACCCGTACGTCTCGCAGGACGGCTGGGTCGACTACCACCGGGCGATCGCGGAAGCCGTCCCCGGGCTCGGCCTCGTGCCGTACATCCGCAACCCGCAGCTCGACGGGGAGCGTCTCGCCGCGCTCGCCGACAGCTGCCCCAATGTCATCGGCGTGAAGTACGCCGTCCCGGACGCCGCGCGGTTCGCGGCCTTCGCCCGGGACGCGGGCCTGGACCGGTTCGTCTGGATCGCCGGTCTCGCCGAGCTGTACGCCCCCGCCTACTTCTCCGCCGGGGCCACCGGCTTCACCTCCGGACTCGTCAACGTCGCGCCCGGGGTCTCGCTGGCCATGCTGGAGGCACTGCGGGCCGGCGACCACCCGTCGGCGATGAAGGTCTGGGAGCAGATCCGCCGCTTCGAGGAGCTGCGCGCCGACCGCCAGTCCGCCAACAACGTGACGGTCGTCAAGGAGGCCCTCGCCTCGCTCGGCCTCTGCCGCCGCGACGTCCGCCCGCCCAGCCGGGTGCTGCCCGAGGAGCGGCGTGCCGAGGTCGCCGACGAGGTCGCCGGATGGTCGATATGACGCGCGAGGACGGAATGATCGGCTCCGAGGAGCTGCGCAGTCACCAGTGGTACGGGACGGACGGGCTGCGGTCGTTCAGTCACCGGGCGCGCACCCGCCAGCTCGGCTACCTCCCCGAGGAGCACCTCGGCAAGCCGGTCATCGCGATCCTCAACACCTGGTCCGACATCAACCCCTGCCACGTCCATCTGCGTGACCGTGCGCAGGCGGTCAAGCGGGGCGTCTGGCAGGCGGGCGGCTTCCCGCTCGAATTCCCGGTCTCCACCCTCTCGGAGACGTTCCAGAAGCCGACCCCGATGCTCTACCGCAACATGCTGGCGATGGAGACGGAGGAGCTGCTGCGCTCCTACCCGGTCGACGGCGCCGTGCTGCTGGGCGGCTGCGACAAGTCGACACCCGCGCTGCTGATGGGCGCCGCATCGGTCGACCTGCCGACCGTGTTCGTGCCGGCCGGACCGATGCTGCCGGGGCACTGGCGCAACGAAGTCCTCGGCTCCGGCACCGACATGTGGAAGTACTGGGACGACAAGCGGGCCGGGCTGATCGGTGACTGCGAGATGGGTGAGCTGGAGAACGGGCTCGCGCGCTCGCCCGGCCACTGCATGACGATGGGAACGGCGTCGACCCTGACGGCCGCCGCCGAGGCACTCGGTGTCACGGTGCCGGGAGCCTCGTCGATCCCGGCCGTGGACTCCGGGCACGACCGGATGGCGGCGCAGTCCGGACTCCGGATCGTCGAGCTGGTGTGGCAGCAGCGGAAGCTGTCGTCGATCCTCACGGCGGAGGCGTACGAGGACGCGGTCGCCACCGTTCTGGCGCTCGGCGGCTCCACCAACGCCGTCATCCATCTGATCGCGATGGCGGGCCGCTCGGGAGTGAAGCTCACCCTCGACGACTTCGACCGGATCGCCCGCACCGTCCCCGTGCTCGCCAATCTCCGCCCTGGCGGGAAGTACCTGATGGAGGACTTCCACTTCGCCGGCGGGCTGCCCGGGTTCCTGGCGGGGCTGACCGACGTACTGCACCTGGACCGGCCGACCGTCTCGTACGACACACTCCGCGAGCAGCTCGACGGGGCGCTCGTGCACAACTCCGATGTCATACGCGACCGCGACAACCCCCTCGCGGAGGAGGGCGGCGTGGCGGTCCTGCGCGGCAACCTCTGCCCGGACGGTGCGGTGATCAAGCACATCGCCGCCGAACCGGAACTGCTGCGGCACACCGGGCCCGCGGTCGTCTTCGAGAACTACCGGGAGATGCAGGGCAGCATCAACGATCCGGCCCTGGCCCTCACGCCGGACCATGTGCTGGTGCTCCGCAACGCCGGGCCCAAGGGCGGTCCCGGGATGCCCGAGTACGGGATGCTGCCGATCCCCGACTATCTGCTCAAGCAGGGTGTCCGGGACATGGTGCGGCTCTCCGACGCCCGGATGAGCGGCACCAGTTACGGGGCGTGCGTGCTGCACATCGCGCCCGAGTCGTACGTCGGCGGGCCGCTCGCCCTCGTCCGCACCGGTGACCTGATCACCCTGGACGTCGAGGCGCGACTGCTTCATCTCGATGTGCCGGACGAGGAGTTGGCGAGGCGCCGGGCCGCGTGGACGCCGCCGCCCACCCGGTACGAGCGTGGTTACGGCGCGCTGTACCACGACCAGATCACCCAGGCCGATCAGGGCTGCGACTTCGCCTTCCTGGCCCGGCAGGGCGAGGTGCCCGACCCGTACGCGGGCTGATCGCCCACCGAGAATTCCGGCGCACCGCCCGTTCGGCAGACCGAACGGCATGCGGAAAGCGCTTGCGCAATACACGCACCTCCAGCACTCGCACCACCGATACCCGCACTTCCCAAAGAACGGAGACGTGTCATGGCCCAAGCCGCCGCTGTGGCCACACCGCCCAAGGTGCCCCGGCGCCGCTCCGCGAACCCGCGTCGGCTGCCGTATCTGCTGGTCGCCCCCGCGGGTCTGCTGATGCTGGGCTTCATCGCCTACCCGATGATCAGCGTCTTCTACTACAGCCTGCAGAACTACAACGTCACCAAGCCGTGGCGGAACGGCTTCGCCGGCTTCGACAACTTCACCCGGATCTTCACCGAGGACGATCAGTTCTGGCCGACGCTCGGCTTCAGCGCCCAGTGGGTCGTCACCCAGGTCGCGCTCCAGCTGGCCCTCGGCCTCGCGCTGGCCCTGATCGTCAATCAGACCTTCATCGGACGGGGCATCTCCCGCGCCATGGTCTTCTCGCCGTGGGCCGTCTCCGGCGTACTCACCAGCACCATCTGGATCCTGCTCTACAACTCGTCGACCGGCTTCAGCCGCTACCTCGCGGACGCCGGGATCGGCGACTACGGCACCTCCGTGCTCTCCGACACCGGCACCGTCTTCTGGGCCGCGACCGTCGCCGAACTCTGGCGCGGGGTCCCCTTCTTCGCCATCCTCATCCTCGCCGACCTGCAGTCCGTCTCCAAGGAGCTGTACGAGGCGGCAGCGGTCGACGGCGCCGGGCGGCTGCGCCAGTTCTTCCACATCACGCTGCCTCACCTGCGGGACGCGATCATCCTCTCCACGCTGCTGCGCGGCGTCTGGGAGTTCAACAACGTCGACCTGCTCTACACCCTCACCGGCGGCGGACCGGCCGGCGAGACGACCACCCTGCCGCTCTATGTCGCCAACACCGGCATCGAGGGCCACGACTTCGGCTACGCCTCCGCACTCACCACCGTCGCCTTCGTGATCCTCCTCTTCTGCTCGATCGTCTACCTGCGCCTGAGCAAGTTCGGAGGCGACCACAAGTGACTGCCGCACTCGCCGAGAAGCACACCGGAACCGTGCTGGAGCCCGTACGCAACACCGAACCGCCCGCCGAGCACCGCCGCGGGCGTGAGCGCGCCTTCGACGACGTACCGCGCTGGCAGATCTACGTACCACTCGGCATCTATCTGCTCTTCACTCTCGTCCCGTTCTACTGGATGTTCCTCTTCGCCGTACGGCCCACCGGATCCACCTCGCTCCTGCCGTGGCCGATGACGGGGGAGCACTTCTCCAAGGTCTGGACCGAGCGGAGCTTCGCCGTCTTCTTCCAGAACAGCATGATCGTCGGCGTCTGCACCCTGGTCGCCACGACGCTCGTCGCCCTGTCCGGCGGCTACGCCCTCGCCCGGTTCGACTTCCGGATCAAGAACGGCTTCATGCTCGCGCTGCTCTGCTCGCAGTTCATCCCCGGCGCGCTGATGCTCGTACCGCTCTTCGAGATCTTCAAGAACCTGCAGATGATCAACTCCCTCGGGAGCGTCGTCATCGCCGAGACGGTGTTCCAGCTGCCGCTCTCCATCATCCTGATCAGCGGCTTCATCAAGAACGTGCCGGTCAGTCTGGAAGAGGCCGCCTGGGTGGACGGCTGTTCGCGCCTCCGGGCCTTCTGCGCGGTGGTGCTGCCGCTGCTGCGCCCCGGACTGATCGCCGTCGGCTCCTTCGCCTTCGTGCACAGCTGGAACCACTTCCTGTTCGCCCTGATGTTCCTCAGCGAGCAGGACAAGCAGACGATCCCGGTCGGCCTGAACACCCTCATCGGCGCGGACAGCGTCGACCTGGGGGCGCTCGCCGCGGGCGGTGTGATCGCAGCGATCCCCGTGGTGATCGTCTTCGCCTTCATCCAGAAGTGGCTGATCACCGGCTTCAGCGCCGGTGCCGTGAAGGGCTGACAGCCGCCCCGTGACGCGCTGTCCCCACCCACCCGCACGCCGCCCGGTCGAGGAGGACTCCACGATGACCGCAACCCCACCCACACGCCGGACGCATACGGAGGGCCGGATGAGCACGGTCCGGACGCCCGTCCCGGTCGTCCTCGCCGGCGCACGCGGCCACGGACGCTGGCATCTCGCCAACATCCGCCGCCTCCAGGACCAGGGCCTCGTCCGCCTTGCCGGCATCTGCGAGCTGACTCCGCTGACCGAGACCGAGCTCGCCCCATTCGTCGGTGAACTCCCGGCCCAGTCAGCCGATTTCGGGGAACTCCTCGAATCCACCGGAGCTCGCGTCGCCGTCGTCTGCACCCCGATCCAGACCCACACCGAACTGGCCCTGACCGCCGCCGCGCGCTCCGTCCACCTCCTGCTGGAGAAGCCGCCCGCCGCGACATTCGCCGACTTCGAGCGGATGGTCACCGGCGTGCGGGCGGCCGGCATCGCCTGCCAGGTCGGCTTCCAGTCCTTCGGCTCGCACGCCGTGCCGGCCATCCGCGCACTCGTGGACTCCGGTGCCATCGGCGCCGTGCACGGCATCGGCGCCGCGGGTGCCTGGGTCCGCGACGACGCCTACTACCACCGGGCGCCCTGGGCCGGGCGGCGCAGGATCGGCACGGCCGACGTCGTCGACGGCGTCCTCACCAACCCCCTCGCCCACGCCGTCGCCACCGCACTCGAACTCGCCGGCAGCGGGACGGCCGACGACGTGGCGTCCATCGAGACCGAGCTGTTCCGCGCCCATGACATCGAGGCCGACGACACCTCCTGCGTACGCATCACCACCACGCGCGGGCTGCCCGTCACCGCCGCCGTCACCCTGTGCGCCGAACAGGCCGGCGAGCCCTACGTCATCGTCCACGGCGATCGCGGCCGGATCACCTTCTGGTACAAGCAGGACCGGGTCCTGATCCAGCGCGCCGGACACGGCCCCGAGGAGGCCGTGCACGGGCGGACCGACCTCCTCGAGAACCTCGTCGACCACCTCGCGGGCCGCGCCGCACTTCTCGTACCGCCCCAGCGCACCGGCGCGTTCATGCGGGTCGTCGAAGCCGTACGGACGTCCCCGGAGCCCGTCGCCCTGCCCTCCGACGCCTGGCACACCGAATCCGCGACAGCCTCCACCGGGGCGCGCCGGGTGGTCCGCGGCATCGACGCCCTGGTCGCGGCGGGCGCCGACACCCTCACACTCTTCTCCGAACTCGGCGTCCCCTGGGCGCTTCCCACCGAGGTGAGTTCATCGTGACCGCATCATCCGCACTCCTGAGCTGCGCCGGGCGCCCCGTCGGCCGCTACACCTACCTGCCCGCCACCGAGGGCCGTCCCTACTTCCACCCGGTCACCACCCTCGCGGGCGTCCCGGTCACCGAGGAGCGCCCGGCCGACCACCTCCACCACCTGGGCACCTCGATCGCCGTCCCGGATGTCGCCGGGCACAACTTCTGGGGCGGACGCACCTTCGTACGTGGCCAGGGCCCCACCGCACTCGACAACCACGGGATCCAGCGCCACCTCGGCTGGAAACTCTGCGACTCCGACGGCTTCGTCGAGGAGCTCAGCTGGGTGGCGGACGACACCGAACTGTTGCGCGAGCACCGCACCGTCGCGGTCGCCGCACTCTCCGCCACCGCCTGGGCGCTGGACTTCTCCTTCTCGCTCACCAACCGCGGCACCGACGACCTCTCCATCGGCAGCCCCGCCACCAACGGCCGTCCCGGCGCCGGATACGGCGGCTTCTTCTGGCGCGCCCCGAAGGAACCCGTCGCGCCTGCCGTGTTCAGTGGAATCGGCGACGGCGAGGATGCGGTCCACGGGCGGGTCGCCGACTGGGTGGCCATGGCGGGCGACGGCTGGACCCTCGTCTTCGCCGGCGCGACCGACGAGACCCGGCGCGACCCGTGGTTCGTCCGGACCACCCAGTACCCGGGCGTCGGCTCCTCCCTCGCCGCCGCCGAGCGGCTGCAGGTCCCGGCCGGTGCCACCGTCGTACGCCGCGTGATCACCGTCATCGCCGACGGCCGGCTCGACCGGCAGAAGGCGGCCGCGTACGTCCGCCGGGCGGTGACCGCGTGAGCCGTCCCTGGACCGCCGACCTCGGCGACGGAACCTACCGCAACCCGGTCCTGAACGCTGACTGGTCCGACCCCGACGTCATCCGGGTCGGCGACGACTACTACCTCACCGCGTCCAGCTTCGGCCGGGTCCCCGGACTGCCGCTGCTGCACTCCCGCGACCTGGTCAACTGGTCACTCGTCGGTCATGCCCTCGACCGCCTCGAACCCGCCGCCGACTTCGCCGTACCGCGCCACGACTGCGGGGTGTGGGCGCCGTCCATGCGGCACCACGCCGGCCGGTTCTGGATCTTCTGGGGCGATCCCGACCACGGCATCCAGCAGATCAACGCCGAGTCGGTGCGCGGCCCGTGGAGCACCCCACATCTTGTCAAGGCGGGAAAGGGACTGATCGACCCCTGCCCGCTGTGGGACGAGGAGACCGGCGAGGCCTACCTCGTGCACGCCTGGGCGAAGTCCCGCTCCGGCATCAAGAACCGGATCACCGGCCACCGGATGAGCCCCGACGGACGCGAACTCCTCGACGAGGGCAAGACCCTGATCGACGCCGATCTGATCCCCGGCTGGTTCACCCTCGAAGGCCCCAAGCTCTACCGGCACGACGGCGAATTCTGGATCTTCGCCCCGGCCGGCGGGGTGACCACCGGCTGGCAGGGGGCGTTCCGGTCTCGCGAGTTCTTCGGACCGTACGAGGAACGGGTCGTCCTCGCCCAGGGACGCACCGACGTCAACGGACCGCACCAGGGCGGCTGGGTCCGAACCGCGGCAGGTGAGGACTGGTTCCTGCACTTCCAGGAGCGCGGGGCGTACGGACGGGTGGTCCACCTCCAGCCGATGAGCTGGGGAGCAGACGGCTGGCCGGTCCTCGGCGACCACGGCGAACCCGTCCGCGTACACGCCAAGCCGGTCGCCCCCGAGCAGCCCGTCGAAGCCCCGGCGACCAGCGACGAGTTCCCGGGCGGGCGGTACGGCAGGCAGTGGCAGTGGATGGCGAACCACCGGCCCGGCTGGACCGTCGAGCACGCCGGGGACGGGCTGCGGCTCAGCTGCATACGGACCGCGTACGCGCACGACCTGCGGGCCCTGCCCAACGTGCTGGTCCAGCGGCTGCCCGCCGAGACGTTCACCGTCGAGGTCGAGGTCGCCCTCGGCAGCGACGAGACCGGGGCCAAGGCGGGGCTGGCCGTGCTCGGCGACGCCTTCAACTGGATCGGCCTCGAACGCGCCGAGGACGGCGGGATCCACCTCGTGCACCGGTACGCCGAGACGGTCGCCGAGCACGAACGGGACGCCGAACACAGCCGCCCGGCTCCCGACGGACGGGCCCGGCTCCGGATCGAGGTCACCGCGGGCGCCCGCTGCCGTTTCTTCGCCGACACCGGCGACGGGACGGGTTCAGGGGCCTCGGGGCAGCCGTTCGCCGCGACTCCCTGGCGTTGGGTCGGCGCACTGCTCGGCCTCTTCGCCACCGCACCGGCCGGGAAGGGACCGGCCGGGACGGCCGGCTTCACCGGTTTCCGCATCACCGACCGAACCGCACCAGAACCGACAGAACCCAGAGAGAAGAGCCGACCATGAACATCTCGAAGACACAGCGGAGACGTGTCGCGGCAGCGATGTCCCTCGCGACGGTGCTCGCCCTCGCCGCCACCGCCTGCGGTGACGACGGCAGCAGCAGCGGGAACGAAGGCAGCGGGAAGGGCGAAATCACCTTCTGGGACAACAACGGCGGTCCGCGCACCGCCGTCTGGACCGAGATCATCAAGGACTTCGAGAAGAAGTACCCGGACATCAAGGTCAAGTACGTCCCGATTCCGATCGCCGATGTCCAGTCCAAGTACGACACCGCGATCGCGGGCGGCGGCCTGCCCGACGTCGGCGGGGTCGGCACCGCGTACCTCGCCAACATGGTGTCGCAGGAGGCGTTGGAGCCGCTCACCGGCCGGATCAAGGACTCCTCGCTGAACGGCAAGCTCGTCGAGGGCATGGTCGAGAGCGTCAAGTCAGCGGGCGGCCGCGGCGACGACATGTACTCCGTGCCCACCTCCGCGAACAACGGCGCGCTCTGGTACCGCACGGACCTGTTCAAGGCCGCCGGTCTGGAGGCGCCCACCACCTGGGCGAACTTCTACGCGGCCGCCGACAAGCTCACGGACACCAAGAAGAACAAGTTCGGCTACACCATCCGCGGTGGCGCGGGCTCCATCGCGCAGGCCATGGACGCGGCGTACGGACAGTCCGGCATCACGGACTTCTGGAACGGCGACAAGACGACGCTCAACGATCCGAAGAACGTTGCCGCGCTGGAGAAGTACGTCGCCCTCTACAAGAAGACGACGCCCGCCGCCGACGTCAACAACGACTTCACCAAGATGGTCGCCCAGTGGGACACCGGCACCATCGGAATGCTCAGCCACAACCTCGGTTCCTACCAGGACCACCTGAAGGCGTTGGGCAAGGACAAGTTCGCCGGCGTCCCGAACCCGATCGGTGACAGCGGCACCCGCGTCCAGGTGTCCAACCCGGTCGACGGACTCGGCCTGTTCCGGTCCAGCAAGAACAAGACGGCGGCCTGGAAGTTCATCGAGTTCGCCGCCTCCCACGCCTCGAACAGCAAGTGGAACGAGTCGGCCGGCGCCATCCCGGCCAACACCGAGGCCGCAAAGGACCCGTGGATCAGCGCTGCCGCGCCGACCGAGCTCGCTGCGAAGGCCCTCACGGACGGCTCCACCAAGATCGTGCAGCTGCCGTACTACCTGCCCGACTGGAACAACATCAGCAAGGCCGACAACGAGCCGGAGTTCCAGAAGCTGCTGCTCGGCAAGACCACGGCCAAGGCCTTCCTCGACAAGATCGCCGATGAGCTGAACAAGGCGCAGAAGGAGTGGAAGGAGCTCGGCAACGGCTGATCGTCACAGCCGACGCCCCGGTGACCGGGGGCCGGCGGCGGTCCGGGTCGCGCCCCGCCGCCGGTCCCTCTCTCCCACCCGCTCCCTCTCCGCACATCTTCCTGTACCTCCTCGCGCGTCCGCTCGCACCTCTGCCACGCGCTCTCTTCCGCACGCGCCACCTTCGCCATACGTCTACGACCGAAGGAACCGCCATGCCCGCACGGATGTGTCATGCTCGCGCCATCGCCCTGGTGATGGGCTGCGCCTCGCTCGCCCTCGCCGTCTCCGTCCCCGCCCAGGCCGCCCCCCGTCACCGGGGCATCGAGCGCGCCGTGCTCCCTGCCGGCGACGGCTGGGCCGCCTCGGACGGCTCCACCACGGGCGGCTCCCAGGCAACGCCCGACCATGTCTACACCGTCACCAACCGGGCCGAGCTCATCGCCGCCTTCGAGGACGCGGGCGACGCACCGAAGATCGTCAGGATCGCCGGGACCATCCACGGCAACTCCGACGCCGAAGGCACGCCCATCGGCTGCGAGGACTACCGGACCGACGGCTACACCCTGGACAAGTACCTTGCCACCTACGACCCGGCCACCTGGGGCAAGGTGCTCCCGTCCGGTCCGCTGGAGGATGCCCGCGCCGCCTCCGCCGCCCTGCAGAAGGCCGCGGTCGAGGTCCAGGTTCCCTCCAACACCACGCTCGTCGGCGTCGGCAAGGACGCCACCGTCATCGGCGCCAGCCTGCAGGTGAACAACGTCTCGAACGTCATCGTCCGCAACATCACCTTCGAGGACACCTACGACTGCTTCCCGCAGTGGGACCCCACCGACGGGGAGACCGGTGCCTGGAACTCCGAGTACGACAACCTCGTCGTCACCGGCTCCAGCCATGTCTGGGTCGACCACAACACCTTCAGCGACGGCGACCGGCCCGACGCCGACCAGCCGCGCTACTACGGCGAGCTGTTCCAGCAGCACGACGGCCTCTTCGACATCGTCCGCGGCTCCGACCTGGTCACCGTCTCCTGGAACGTCCTGAAGAACCACGACAAGACCATGCTCATCGGCAACAGCGACAGCGCCGCCACCGCGGCGATCGACCGCGGAAAGCTCCGCGTCACCCTGCACCACAACCTCTTCCAGGACCTCAAGGAACGCGCACCCCGCGTCCGTTTCGGCGCCGTCGACTCGTACAACAACCACTTCGTCGCCACGGCGGGTGCCGCCTACGGCTACAGCTACGGCGTGGGCATGGAGTCCCGGATCGTCGCCGAGCACAACGCCTTCACCCTCGCGTCGCAGGTCGACCCGGCGACCATCCTGAAGAAGTGGAAGGAGTCCCCGATCACCGCCGAGGACAACTACGTCAACGGCCGCAGGACCGACCTGATCGCCGTCCACAACGCGGGAGTTCCCGCGGAGCAGCTCACCCCGGGCGCCGGCTGGACCCCGGTCCTGCGCACCAGGATCGACAACCCGCGCGCCGTCCCGGGGCTGGTCGACCATGGTGCGGGTGCCGGAAAGACCTGCTGACTCTCCTCTTCCGCACGGGGGCCGGGGCGCGCTCTTGCGCTCCGGCCCCGCCCTCTGTTCCTCGAGCCGCAACGGAGGCACCTCCCGCATGACTTCGCACCTCGCACGCCGGTCCGTCCTCAGCGGCGCCCTCGCCGCAACCGCCCTCGCCCTCGCCCCGCGGGCCTCCGCCGCCACCCGGCAGCAGATCCTGCACGTCGACCCGCGCGGCCGGGGCGACCACACCACCGTCCAGGCGGCGGTCAGCGCCGTCCGCTCGGACGGCTGGACGATCGTCCTCGCCCCCGGCGTCTACCGCGAGACCGTCCTCATCCCCCAAACCGCAACCAATCTCACCCTGCGCGGGACGACCCGCGACCCACGCGACACCGTGATCGTGTACGACAACGCCGCGGGTACGGCGAAGCCGTCCGGCGGTACGTACGGGACGACGGGCTCGGCCACGACCACGGTCCAGGCCGACGGTTTCACCGCGCGCGACCTCACCTTCGCCAACGACTGGCTGCGCGCGGATCACCTCGACATCACCTCCGGGACACAGGCCGTCGCGATCAAGGTGCAGGGCGACCGCTCGGCGTTCCTCAACTGCCGTTTCCTGGGCCACCAGGACACGTTGTACGCCGACTCGATGGGCCTGGGGATCTTCGCCCGCCAGTACTTCCGCGACTGCTACGTCGAAGGCGACGTCGACTTCGTCTTCGGCCGTGCCACCGCCGTCTACGAGCACTGCCACTTCCGCACCCTGGACCGTACCGACCTGGCGGCCGCCCCCTACGGCTTCGTCTTCGCGCCCAGCACCGCGGTCGCGAACCCGCGCGGCTACCTGGTCCTGAACTCCCATGTCACCAGTGGCGCCCCGGTGGCCCACTACAAACTGGCGCGCCCATGGGTGCCGGGGTCGGACACCACGGCGAGACCGATGCTGACGGTCCGCGAGAGCGTCCTCGGCCCGGGCATCGACCCCGACGCCCCCTACATGAACATGCAAGACATCTATGCATGGCAGGCCCAGCGCTTCGCCGAGTACCGGAACACGGGCCCGGGTGCGCGGATCAATGTCCCGGAGAACCGGCCCCAGCTAACGGATGCCGACGCCCAGGTGCAGACCCGGTCCGCCTATCTGGGTGACTGGACGCCCTGGAAGGGGTGCTGAGATGCGCCGTCGCACGCTGCTGACAGGCTTGGCAGCGGGCTCGGCCAGTTCATCCAGGCGGCTGTGGACACCGTCCCCGGCGCGGACCGGACGGTCTTGCTCGATCCGGGGACGTACCGGGAGACGGCGACTGTCCCCGTGTGGATGACGTGGTTCGAGCCGTCGTCGGTGTAGCGGAAGGCTGCGGACGCCGAGGACAGCAGGCCGGAACCGGTGGCTGTCGCGACGCCGGTCGCAGCGACGCCGACGGCGCCTGCGCCGATGACCCGGCGGCGGCGAGACGCCTCTTGTGGGTGCTCATGGGAGTCCAGGTGGGTGGGGCTGTGCGGCGCGACCGGAGCGAGCCCGGTCGCGCCGCGCCTGGGAACGGCTACTGGTAGCTGATGTCCGAGGCGGAGTAGCGGCAGTACGTGCCGTCCGGGCCGCTGCCCGTCTCGGTCGGCTCGTCACCCGTGTTGTTGCCCGTGTAGCGGACACACGGCTTGATCTTCTTGCTGCTGTCGCCGTGGATCCGTACCGAGCGCAGCGTCGCGGTGTCCCCGTAATTGGTGTTGATGCCGGCGATGGCACTGCCGGGGGCCGTGACATCGACATCGTTGACGGTGATGGTGCGCTTGTACTGGGTCGAGCAGTTGCCGCAGGAGCGGACCAGCTTGCCGAAGTCGGAGACCTGGAACCCGCCGGTGATGGTCAGGCTGCCCGCGCCGTTGAACTGGAAGACCTTGTCGGAGGCCTTCCGTGCGCCACCGCCGGTCACCGTGTACACGGCACTCGACGAGGTGCCCTTGAAGGACGCCGCGTCCTCGCCGACGTCCTCCCACCACACGTTCTGAAGCGTGCAACTGCCCGAGCAGTGGATGCCGTCGGCAGCCGGCGAGCCCAGGACGACGTTCTTCAGGACCGCCCCGTTCGCCAGCTTGAAGATCGGATCCTGGTCCTCGCTCTGGCCTCCGTCGCCGAGATCCCCGCTTCCGTAGAAGCGCTTCAACCCGCCGTCGTACGTCCCCGAGACCGCGATGGTCGCCGAGACGGGCTGGGAACCGTTCGGCGTGGGCCAGGCGGCGACCGCGGTGGTCGCCGCGCCGGCCGGCTGGACCGTGAGGCTCGTGACGACGGCGGCGCCGGTGAGAGCCAGCGCGGCGGTCAGGGCGGCATACATGCGCCGCCGATGGTGGTGGCGGAGTGCGGTTCGTTCCTTCATCTCGATGTCCCGTTCCTCGGAGGTGGCGGAGCGTTGCGCTCTCTGGTCGCCGCCGCCGGAGGAAGGGTTGCCGGGTTCGGGGATTCTTTCCGTGTCAGTGGTCGGACGTGAAGTTGTCGCCCACGGACACCTGCTGACCGGTGGTGCGGGCGGCGCTCGCGGTGAAGTAGTCGCCGTCGGCGCCCCGGTCGCCCTCCGCGTGGTTGTACTGGCCGGCGAACGTGTGCGTACCGACCGGCACCGTACGCCCCGGCTTCAGCGTCCACCGGTAGACGAGGAAGCCGTCCTTCTCCTGCGCCGAGCCGGTGAAGTCCTGCTCCGGCAGGGAGCGCCAGGAGCCGGTGGTGTTGACGCCGCCGGTCTGAGCGATGCGCAGTTCGACCGTGAGCGAGGAGAGCGGCTGCGTCGTCCTGAGCATCACATTGCTCTGCGCCCAGTACGCGTTGCTGTGCGGGTCGACGGCCCCGTCCGCCCACAGCGGCCCGTCCTCGGTACGCAGATCGGGCACGCGACCCGGCGCCGCCGGGGCCGAGGCGGAGGGGACCGGGGAAGCGGCCACCTGCCCGCCCCGCGTCTGCCCGCCGCCCGCCGAAGTGACGGCGTACGCCCCGACGGTCAGCACGCCGCAGACCGCCGCCGTCGCCCCGACCACCCGCAGCCACGGCAGCGGACCCCGTGGAGCGCGCGGAGTACGGGCGGAAGGTGCCTCCACCATTCCTCGTTCGAGCCGGGCCAGCATCCGCTCCCGGTCGGGACGGTGCGCCTCGGCAGCCGCGCGCAGCCGCTCACGCAGCTTGTCGTCCATCAGTGCCTTCCTCCGCCGCGCTGCGCCGCGACAGCCACCTGTACCTGCGCGGCGGGCGTATCGGGACCGAGCAGCCGCTGCAGCTCCGCCACGGCGCGCGAGGTCTGGCTCTTCACCGTGCCCACCGATATGCCCAGCACCAGCGAGGTGTCCCGCTCCGACAGGTCGAAGGCGTGCCGCAGCACCACGCACGCCCGCTTGCGGAACGGCAGCCTGCGCAGCGCCCCCTGGACGTCGACGACCGTCGACACATCCGGGTCGTCGACCGCGTAGCCGTCCCCGCCTCCGCGCGGCGCCCAGAACAGGGCGATCCTGCGGCGCTCGCGCACGGCGCTGCGGATCCGGGTCCGGGCGAGGTTCGCGACGACGCCGCGCGCGTACGCGACGGGATGGTCGGCGTTCCTGACCCGGTCCCAGCGGTGCCAGAGCGCCAGCAGCGCATCGGCCGCCAGATCGTCCGCGGCGTCGGTCTCACCGGTCAGCAGATGGGCGAGCCGGGCGAGTTCGGCGTAATGGGCCTCGAAGAACTCATGGAACTCGGCGGCAGCGGCATCGTCGACGACTGTGCCCACGGGTACCTCTCTGTGCACTCGATTCCCTGTACGCGCGTTGTACCGCTGTGTACGTTCACCGGTACCGCCCGCGGGGCGCGGGCGGGGCGCGAGCGTACCAGCGCACCCCGGAAGCGCTTCGACTCGGGTGCGTGACCCCAGTAAGGCGTAACACAGCGAAAACCTGAAGACCCAGTGTCCGAAGGAACAATCCAGCTACCCACCGAGGGACCTTCACGCACCCAGGAGCGCCCATGCCGGAAAGCACCGTGCAACGCAACGCCGTCGACCGCTACTTCGCCATCAGCGATCGCGGCTCGACCTTCGGACGCGAGATACGCGGCGGCTTCGCCACCTTCTTCACCATGGCCTACATCCTGGTCCTCAACCCGATCATCCTCGGCTCGGCCGAGGACAAGTTCGGCGCGCATCTCTCCGGTCCCCAACTCGTCACCGCCACCGCCCTGGTGGCCGCCGTGATGACCGCGATCATGGGGCTCGGCGGCAATCTGCCACTCGCCATCGCCGCCGGACTCGGACTCAACGCCGTCGTCGCCTTCCAGATCGCACCACTGATGAGCTGGCCCGACGCGATGGGCCTGATCGTCCTCGAAGGGCTGCTGATCTGCGTCCTGGTCGTCACCGGGCTGCGTGAGGCCGTCATGCGGGCCATCCCGCCCGCCCTCAAGCAGGCGATCAGCGTCGGCATCGGGCTCTTCATCGCGTTCATCGGCTTCATCGACGCCGGCTTCACCACTCGCATCCCCGGCGACACCGGTTCCGTCCCCGTACAGCTCGGCGCCACCGGGCAGCTCTCCGGCTGGCCGGTCCTGGTCTTCTGCCTCGGTGTGCTGCTGACCGTCGCGCTGCTGGCCCGCAAGGTGAAGGGCGCCATCCTCATCAGCATCGTCGTGATGACGGCCGTCGCGATCGTCATCAACGAGATCGCCGACATCGCCCCGGCCGCCTGGGGCCTGACGGTTCCGTCCGTCCCCGACGACGTGGTGGCCGCCCCGGACTTCGGCCTCATCGGCTCCTTCAGCCTCTTCGGGGCGTTTCAGCAGACCGGCGTCATCACGATCGTCCTGCTGGTCTTCACCCTGATCCTCAGCGACTTCTTCGACACGATGGGCACCGTCGTCGGCGTCTCCAACGAGGCCGGACTCCTCGACGAACAGGGCAAGGTCCCGAACCTCGGCCGGGTCCTGCTGATCGACGGTGTCGCGGCCGTGGCGGGCGGCGCGGCCTCCGCCTCCTCCAACACGTCGTACATCGAGTCCGCGGCCGGCGTGGGCGAAGGCGCGCGCACCGGCTTCGCCTCCGTGGTCACCGGCGCGCTGTTCGCCGTCGCCCTCTTCCTCACCCCGCTCGCCACGGTCGTCCCGGCCCAGGCTGCCGCACCGGCCCTGATCGCCGTCGGCTTCCTGCTGATGGCACAGGTCCGGCACATCGACTGGGAGCGCTACGAGATCGCCATCCCGGCCTTTCTGACGATCGCCGTGATGCCCTTCACGTACTCGATCACCAACGGCATCGGTGCGGGCTTCCTCGCGTACGTCGTCATCAAGACCGTCCTCGGCAAGGCGCGCGAGGTGCACTGGCTGCTCTGGGGCACCTCGGCGCTGTTCGCGGTGTACTTCGCGATCGACCCGATCGAGCAGCTGCTCGGCGTGAAGTAGCAGCTGTGGCGGGGCGATCCGGCCGGTCGGCACCGACCGCGCACGACGCGGCCCGCGCCGCCCCGCACAGCCCGTCGTCCGTCCGGCACGGAGCCCCGGCCCCTGAGCCGGACGGACGCTTCCTCACCTCTTGAGCGCCGCCTTCATCATCTTCTGCGCGATCGGCGCCGCCAGTCCGTTGCCGCTGACCTCGGAGCGCGCCGAGCCCGAGTCCTCGACGACCACGGCGACCGCGACCTCCTTGCCGGTGGACCTGTCCTTCGCGTACGAGGTGAACCAGGCGTACGGGGTGTTGCTGTTGCCCACTCCGTTCTGCGCGGTGCCCGTCTTGCCGCCGACCTCCGCCCCGTCGATCCGGGCGTTGGTGCCGGTGCCCTGCTCGACGACGGTGACCATCGCGCTGCGCAGCTGCTCGGCGGTCGAGGCCGAGACGACCCGCTTCGTGTCACCGTCGGCGAACTTCTGCAGGGCGTTGCCGTCCGAGTCCGTCACCTCGGACACCATGTGCGGCGCCGCCAGCTCACCGCCGTTGGCGAGGGCTGCGGAGACCATCGCCATCTGCATCGGGGTCGCGGTGACCTCGAACTGGCCGATGCCGGTCAGCGCCGTCGACGACTTGTCCATGCCGGACGGATAGACGCTCTTCGAGGCGCGCACCGGGACGTCCAGCTTCTCCGTGTTGAAGCCGAACTTCTCCGCCGTCGCCCTCAACTTGTCCTCGCCGAGATCGGCGGCGACCTTCGCGAAGACGTTGTTGCAGGAGTACTGGAGCGCCGTGCGCAGGGTGGCGTTCTCGCAGGGGGCGGAGGCGCTCTCGTTCTTCAGGACCGTGGAGGTGCCGGGCAGCGTGTACGGGTCGGGGCTGTCCGTGCGCTCGTCGACCGAGCTGTAGAGGCCGTTCTCCAGCGCCGCCGACGCCACCACGAGTTTGAACGTCGAACCGGGCGCCAGCGGCTGTCGCAGGGCTCGGTTGACCAGCGGCTTGTCCGGGTCGGAGAGCAGCTCCTGCCAGGTGTCGCCGTCCGATGTCCCGCTGATCTTCGACGGGTCGTACGAGGGGGTGGAGACCATCCCCAGGATCTGTCCGGTCCCGGGGTCGATCGCGACGGCCGCGCCCTTGTCGTCGCCGAGCGCCTCGTACGCCGCCTTCTGCACACCCGGGTCGATCGTCGTCAGCACACTGCCGGGCGCCGCCTGCTTGCCGGTCGCCACGTCGAGGGGGTTCTTCAGCCGGTCGTCGGTGCCGTCGAGCACATGGCTGTAGATCCCTTCGAGCTGGGTGGCGCCGTACGCCTGCGAGCTGTACCCGGTGACGGCGGCATAGAGCTCGCCCTGTGTGTATGTGCGCTTGTACGCGAGATCGCCGGCCTGGGTCCCCTTCGATCCGGTGACCGGTGATCCGGCCACGATGATGTCGCCGAGCGGCTGCGCGTACTGCGCGATGGTCTTCCGCCGGTTGTGGTCGTCGTCTGCGAGGGCTCGGGTCTGGTACGCCTGCACCCAGGTCGCCCGCCCCAGCAGGGCGAGGACCAGCAGCAGACAGAAGACCGAAGCACGCCTGATTGTTCTGTTCATCCCGCTGGAGGGACGAGCGGGGCGGTCCGGCGCGTTCCCGTCTGTGCCGCTTCTCACCGATTTTTCAGACTGCCCGACCGACCGCAGCCGTACGGCGCGGACCCCTCACGGGGTCGTGGAGCGGCCTTCGTCCGGCGCCCGGCCGGCCGGGCGCACCAGCGTGAAGAGCAGCTCGTCGGTCAGCTCGCCGCGGGCGTGCGCGAAGCCCCGGTCCTCGCCCGTGACGGTGAAGCCGCACTTCTCCAGCACCCGGCGCGAACCGGTGTTGTCGGCCGCCGCCCGGGCGTGCAGCGGACGTTCCGGCACGGCGTCCAGCAGCGCCCGCAGCGCGGCGGTCGCGAGTCCGCGGCCCCAGTGCGCCCGGTCGATCCAGTAGGTGACCTGGCGGTCGCCCCCGGGCCCGTACACCCCGGCGTTGCCGACCACCGCGCCGTCGGCGAGCACCGTCCGTATCACGATCGTCCGGTCGGCCAGGAGCCGCCTCCAGTGGGCGTCGAACGCGGCCCGGTCGGTGGGGTCCTCGCTGGTGAACGCGGCCGTGCGGACGGACTCCGGATCGCACATGTACGCATAGAACAGCGGCAGATCGCTGCCGCGCACCTCGCGCAGGGTCACCTCTGCCGCACTCATCGGTCAGAGCCTCCGGGTGGCCAGCGTCAGCCGGTCCCGCGCGTCGAAGAGCGCGTCCTTGACCATCTGCTCGTGCGCGGGGGTGAGCCGGGCGACCGGCACCGAGCAGCTGATCGCGTCGCGCGCCGGAGTCCGGTACGGGATCGCGATGCCGAAGCACCGCAGCCCCAGGGTGTTCTCCTCGCGGTCCACCGCGTACCCCTGCTCGCGGATGACGTGCAGCTCCTCGATGAGCTTCTCGCGGTCGGTGAGGGTGTGCTCGGTCAGCGCGGGCAGCGTCTCCGGCAGCATCTTGCGGACCTGCTCGTCGCTGTGGGTGGCCAGCAGAGCCTTGCCGAGCGAGGTGGAGTGGGCGGGCAGCCGGCGGCCGACGCGGGTGAAGGGACGCAGATAGTGCTGGGACTGCCGGGTGGCGAGATAGACCACGTTCGTACCGTCGAGGCGGGCCAGGTGGATGGTCTCCGTGGTGTCGTCGGAGAGCCGGTCCAGCGTCGGCCTGGCGGCCGCGACGACCTCGTCGCCGTCGATGTACGAGGTGCCGACCAGCAGGGCCCGCACGCCGATGCCGTACCGCGTCCCCGTCGCGTCGGTCTCCACCCAGCCCAGCTCGACCAGGGTGCGCAGCAGCATGTAGAGGCTCGACTTGGGATAGCCGACGGCTTCCTGCACGGCCGCCAGCGAATGCATACCGGGCCGCCCGGCGAAGTACTCGAGCAGCTCCACCGTCCGTACCGCGGACTTGACCTGTGCCCCACCTGACTCGGCAACCGACATCGCCCTACGCCCCTTCCAGCCCACTTGCGAAACCCTGCGACTTCTTGCCAACACGGAACGCCCGGAAATAGAGTCCCTACATATTCACGATCAGGAACTCTGTTCAGAATACCGAACAACTTCTGATGTGTAGCAGTGGAGCGGAAGGAAACACGGTGGCAGCAGCACCAGTCTGGAGCGTCGACCCCCGCACCGGGAACCCGCGTGAGCAGGTTGCGGTGGAGGCTACAGCGGAGGAGGTCGACCGTGCCGTCAGGGCGGCACATGCCGTACGGGACTCGCTGGCCGACCGCACCGTACGCGCCGCCTTCCTGCGTACCGCGGCCGATCTGCTCGCCGAGGCCGGCGAGCACGTGATCGAGGCCGCCGACGCTGAGACCGCACTCGGCCCGGCCCGGCTCACCGGTGAACTCGCCCGCACCGCGGCCCAGTTGCGGGCCTTCGCCGAGGTCGTCGACGAGGGTGCCTTCCTCGACATCCACATCGACCACGCGGACGCCACCCGGACCCCGCCGTGGCCCGACCTGCGCCGCTACAAGATCCCGCTCGGCGTCGTCGCCGTCTACGCGGCCAGCAACTTCCCGCTCGCCTTCTCCGTACCCGGCGGCGACACCGCCAGCGCCCTGGCGGCCGGCTGCCCGGTCGTCGTCAAGGCGCACCCCGACCACCCCGCCACCTCCGAGCTGTGCGCCTCCGTGCTGCGCCGGGCCGCCGCCAAGGTCGGCCTGCCCGAGGACGTACTGGTCCTGGTGCACGGCTTCGAGGCGGGCGTCGAGCTGGTCAAGCACCCGCTCGTGGCCGCCGCCGGCTTCACCGGCTCGATCCGCGGCGGGAGGGCGCTGTTCGACGCGGCGGCCGCCCGGCCCACCCCGATCCCGTTCCACGGCGAGCTCGGCTCCCTCAACCCCGTCGTCGTCACCGAGGCGGCCGCCGCCGAGCGCGGCGAGCAGATCGGTGCCGGGCTTGCGGGCTCGATGACCATGGGCGCGGGCCAGTTCTGCACCAAGCCCGGGTTCGTCCTGGCCCCGACGGGTGAGACCGGCGACCGGCTGCTGAAGTCGCTGACCGACGCGGTCAGCGACAGCGAGGCCGCGGTCATGCTCGACCACCGGATGCGGGACGCCTTCGTCGCAGGTGTACGGGCCCGGGCCGAACTCCCGGACGTGGACGCCCCCGTCACCCCCGGTGCGAGCGGTGACCACACCGTCTCCGCGGGCTTCCTGACCGTACCGGCACACCTGCTGGCGACCGAGGGCCCGCACGACGCGCTCCTGGAGGAGTGCTTCGGCCCGGTCACCGTCGTGGCCCGGTATGCCTCCGAGGACGAGATCACCGCCGTCCTGTCCCGGCTCCCCGGCAACCTCACCGCCACTCTCCAGATCGCCGAGGAGGGCGCCGACGCCGACGCCCCCGGGCTCCTCGCGGCCCTCACCCCGCTGGCCGGCCGGGTCCTCGTCAACGGCTGGCCGACCGGTGTCGCGGTCGCCCCCGCCCAGCACCACGGCGGCCCCTACCCGGCCACCACCTCCACCTCCACCTCGGTCGGCGCCACCGCGATCGAACGCTGGCTGCGCCCGGTCAGCTACCAGACGACACCGGAGGCCCTGCTGCCACCGGAACTGCGCGAGGACAACCCGCTGGGCCTGCCGCGCCGGGTGGACGGACGCCGCGCATGACGCTGAGCCTTCCCGAACTCCCCTTTGAGCTACGGTCGTTCGGCCCGGAGGGGCAGTGGTCGTACGAGGACGGTGTACTGACCGGGCGGGCGGGCGTCCGGCAGGACCGGTTCGTGCCGCCCGGCGGCGACGCCCTCGACCCGGCGAGCGACGCACCGCGACTGCTCGGCGTGGCACCGGACGGCGACTTCCAGCTGATCGCCCGGGTGAACGTCGGCTTCGCGGCGGCCTTCGACGCCGGGGTGCTCTATCTGCACGTCGGGGAACGGGAATGGGCGAAGCTCTGCCTGGAACTCTCCCCGGCCGACCCCACCGTCTGCACGGTCGTCACCCGCGGCCGTTCCGACGACGCCAACGCCTTTGTCGTGGACGGCGACAGCTGCTGGCTGCGGCTCAGCCGCAACGGCAGCGCGTTCGCCTTCCACGCCTCGGCCGACGGCGAGAAGTGGACCTTCGTCCGCGTCTTCGCCCTCGGTGACGCGGACGGGGCGGCAGCGGCGTCGATCGGCTTCCTCGTCCAGTCGCCGACCGGCGAGGGCTGCGTGGCGTCGTTCGACCGGATCGCCTTCCGGCCGACCGGGCTCGACGATCTGCGCGACGGCAGCTGAGTCGCCTCGCGTCCGCGCCCGTCCGCCGAGCGGACGGGCGCGGACGCCCGGCGGAACCGGGTGACAGCCCATGGCGGCGACCGTGCTCGGTGCCGCGGCGGCCATCCGGCCGCCGAAGCGACTCCCGCTCGTCCGCGCACGACCGAAGCCGCCTTCTCGGACGGCCGCCGTGCGGACCGGCGTCGCAACCACGGGCCGACCCGTCGCGTCCCTCCCTTCATGATCAGAACCGCCACGCCCGCCGATCTCGACGCCATAGTCCAGCTGCACACCGAGGCCCGCGCCACCTACTACCGGGGCCACCTCCCGGAGGAGGAGTACGCGGGCGCCGCCGAGGTCGGCCGCAGCCGCGGTGGCTGGTCCCGCGCCATCGACCGCCCGGACGCCACCGTGCTCTGCGCCGAACGGGACGGGGCCCTCGCCGGCGTCGCGGCCTTCGCCGTACGCGACGGCGTCATGCACCTCACGCAGCTCCATGTCTCCCCGTTCCACTGGCGTACGGGAATCGGCACCGAACTCCACACCGCCTGCGTCGCCGCCTGGCAGCAGGCTGGAGTGGACAGCGCCCGGCTGGAAGTCTTCGTGCACAACACCCGCGCCCAGTCCTTCTACGCCGACCGGGGCTGGGCCTCCGATCCCGACCACCCGCGCGCCGGCGCCCATCTGGTCCTGCGCCTCACGGTGAGCTGACGGCCACCCTCCTCGCCAGAGCCTCACCACGGCCCCTTGGGACCGGAGTTGGGCCCTGGGGCCCAAGACTCCACCCCACTGTGCCCCTAGCCTGAACGGGCATCACTCTGCTTGTCGGCAGGTCTGGTTGGGGGAGACAAGGCATGTCCGCGATCGGTGGCATACCCGCATACGGAGGTGACGCTCCGGCGCCGGGTGAGGGGCGACGGGAGCTGCCACGGGCACTCGGAGCGGCCCGCATCCTGCTGCATGTCCTGTTCGGAGCCACCGTGCTGGGTGGCCTCGGGCTGTTCGGCTCCGCGCTCGCCGCGGACGCGATGGGCGGCGTGGTCATCGGCCTCGCGCTGTACGGGGCCGCGCCCGGAGTCGTGGGCTGGATGCTCTCGCGACGCGCCTGGACCGGCGGCAGAGGAGTATGGGGCGGCCTGATCGCCGTACAGGTGTGGCTGATCCTCGGCGGCCTCGCCAACATTGCGAACGGGTCGGTGCACGGCTTCACCCAGGTGTTCCTGCCTGTACTGATCCTGGTGCTCCTCACCCGGACGCAGAGCCGCGAGTGGTTCCGGCTGCCGGCGCGGGTCCGGGAGGACAAGCCCGAGTTCTCGTTCTCCCACATGATCACCTGGCGGCGGGACCGGGGGCAGACGGCTCTGGAGTACCTGGGCCTGGTCCTGATCGTCGTGGCGCTCATCGGCGCGCTGGTGCTGAGCGGAGTCGGCGGCCAGATCACGGACCGCCTCCAGGCGGCGATCTGCTCGCTCACGGGCACGTCGTGCGAGGTGGCGGGCACCGGCAGCGACACGGTCGGGGCCGGTAAGACCGCGGGCGGTACGGACGGGGGCGGTTCGGACACGGGTGGCAGCGCGGTCGCCGGGGGTTCGGACTCGGGCGGTGCCGACAACGGCGGCGCCGTCGCCGGTGGCACGGATGCGGGATCAAGCGGCACGGGTGGTGCGAACGGGACCGGCGCCGGTGGTGCGAACGGCAGCGGTGCGGGTGGTGCGAACGGCAGCGGTGGCTCCGACGGCGGTGGTGCGAGCGGTGCCGGCGGCTCCAACGCCGGGACAGCGAACGGGGGCGCCGACGGAGGCTCCACCACCGGATCCGGCGGCGGCACCGGCGGACCCGACGGTCCGGGCACCGACACCTACCCCGAGACCAGCACCGAGCCCGAGGCCACGTACGACACCCCCGTCTCGGACGCGGACTCCGACGACTCCGGCGACTCCGGGAAGGACGGGGACAAGAAGGAGGACTGCGGCGGCTGGGGCTTCTTCGGCTGTGCATGGGACCGCACCACCCAGGTCGTCAAGGGCCTCGCCGTCGACGGCGTCTGGGGTGATGTCACCGGCATCATCGACCTGTTCAAGCCCGAGACCTGGTCCGGCCTGGCCGATTACGGCAAGCAGCTGGGCAGCACGTGGATGCAGGACTCCAAGGACGCCGGGAGCAAGTGGGACAAGGGCGACTACTTCGGTGCACTCGGTGACTGGGGCAAGGCCTCGCTCAACACCGTCGTGAAGGTCGGCGACGACATGTTCGTCGGCGACGAGGTACGGGACCGCTGGAACAACGGGGAGAAGACTCGGGCCGTCACCGATGTCGTCTGGAACATCGGATCGCTCTTCATCCCCGGCTACGACGTCGCGAAGGTCGTCGGCAAGGCCAGCAAGCTGGGCAAGCTCGGCAAGGTCGCCGCGAAGGTGGCCGAAGCCGCCGAGAACGCCGGCAACGCCGCGCGCCGTGCCCGTAAGGCCGCTGAAGTCGGAGACATCGACGGTGTCCGCAAGGCGGCCAAGGAGGCCGACGAGGCGGCGGACGAAGCAGAGGATGCGGCGCGTAAGACAGGCTGCAGCATCGCCCTCGGCCCCCGGGTGCGCTACGGCGGTTCCGGCGGGATCTCCGGGTCCGGAACCGGGGTGCTCGCCGCAGGGCCCCCGAACCATGTGATCCTCGCCGACGACGGCTGCGACAAGGCGGCCGAGGCCAAGGCGAAGGAGGCCCGGGAGCAGGAGCGGGCGGCCCACCTGGAGCAGAAGCGGGCCGAGGAGCCCGACCGCGCGGCCAAGGCGGAGCTGGCCAAGAAGCAGTGGCCCGAGCCCAGGCGCAACGACACCTCCGACCCGCGCAACTACAACTCGCCGGACTGGGCGGCGGACCTCAAGAAGCCGGACTTCGGTTCCGCCGACAAGGGAGACGGCTATTGGGCCAGCCGTGACCGCAACCCCCCGCCCAACTGGAAGAACGAGTCGTGGCTCCGCTACCAGGAGCAGGTCACCGGCACCGTGCGCGGCCGGGAGTACGTCGTGCCGCACCCGAGGGAGGGCAAGCCGGCGGTGGAGTACGACGGCTGGGACTCCGGCAGGCAGACGTTCCTGGAGGCGAAGAACGGTTACAAGGGATACCTCTCGCAGAGCGAGAAGGGCAGCCTCACCGCGTCCGGCAAGAACGAGTTCGTCACCGAGGCACGGTCTCAGGTCGAGGCGTCCGGTGGCCGCGCCGTCGAATGGCACTTCTCCGACCCGGACGTGGCCAAGGCCGCCCGCAAGGCGTTCCGGGAGGAGAACCTGCCGATCAAGGTCGTCTACACCAAGCAGCACCCGAGCAACAGCACCAGGAAGCCCGGGGCGTTCGACTGATGCCCCGCGAGGCAGGTACTAGCCTGGCTCGGGCGGTGACTCTGGCCGGACCGGTGGACGACAGATGACGGAGACAGGACATGCGGCGTGTGGTGCGGGGCTTCTGGGGTCCCCGGGAGGAGCCGGTCGAGGCGGTGGCCGGACGCTGGAATCTGATGCTGGACCGGCTCGCCGGGCTGCTGCCGGTCGCCGGGGCGGGTGGGACATGGAGTCGGGTCCGCGAGTCCGGGGCCGCCGCTGAGACCGGCACGGACGAGGCGTCCCTGCTCGCCGCTCTGAAGGTGCAGCAGCAGGAGGCCAGGTACGCCTCGGACGGTGCCGGCCTGTATCTCGTCATCGGAGACGAGCAGGGCTGGGAGATCGAGGCCAGAGGTCTGGCGGGCGGCGCCTCGGAGTTCCTGCTCAACTCGATCGTGATCGGCGTCAGGTCGCCGGACGGCGCGGATGTCCCCGACGCCGAGCTCCTCACGGCGGTCGCCGAGGCGTGGGGGCCGGATTTCGGGGATGTGACCGACGACGACGTGCTCGACGCCCTGGAGGACGACGCGGGGTTCGGCGTCGGAGAGCCCGGCGTCGGGTGGGTCGGCTATCTCTCCCCGGGACGCGCAGCCCTGCTGCCGGACGGCCTCACCGCCGTCCGCAAGGAGCTCACCGGCGGAGGCGTCCTCCTCGACATCGCCCCGCAGGGCGACGCAAGGGCCGTGGTCCGGGCCTATGTGCAGCTGCGGGACGCCGGTGCGCTGGAGCCGCTGCCGCGCCCGATGGACCGGCCGGCACTGTGACGGCCCGGGCCGGGGAGACATTCGAACTCGACCGGGCGGTCGCCGACATCGAGGCGCTGCTCGCCGGGCCCGTACCGGCGACCGGACCGACGGACAGCCAGGGGGACCCGGTCACGGGGGAGTGGATCACCACCTCGGGCGAGGGCTTCCGGATCCTTCCGCTCTGGGAGAGCGACAGCCTCGTCGGCGTGTACGCGCCCGAGTGGAATGACGCGGACGAAGCCGCCCGCGGTCATCTGGACGACTTCGTGGCGGAATTGGACCGCCGGTGGGGTGCTCACCGGAAGGTGGGCATGCGGGTGCCGGTCTTCCGGAAGATTGCGGACGAGCCCATGCCGCCGCTCTTCCAGGCGCTGTGCGACAAGGACTGCCTCGGCGATCTGTCGGTGTGGGGGCCGGTGGCCGCCGGCCCCGGCGCCGCGGACGTGTGGATCGCGGCCTCCGTCAACCAGTGCGACGGCGACGCCCCGATGATCATCGTGGCCCTCGTCAGCGATCGCCCGATCGTCGAGCCGGCGGAATAGCCGCCGACGGCTCTCCGGCTCGGTCGGGAATGACAGGGTCCGGGCGCGTGTTCCAGGAAGGAGCGGAGGGTGCCTCCGCGCTGCCCTCGCACAACCGGGGCAGCGGCACGATCCATCTGCACAACAGCCTGGAGAGAAGAAGAGTCATGCGCGTCGAGATCTGGAGCGACATCGCCTGCCCCTGGTGCTACATCGGCAAGGCCCGCTTCGAGAAGGGCCTGGCGGGGTTCGCCCATCGCGACGAGGTCGAGGTCGTGCACCGGTCCTTCGAGCTCGACCCGGGCCGCGCCAAGGGCGACACCGCCCAGGTGATCGACATGCTGGCGCAGAAGTACGGGCGTACCCGTGAGGAAGCCCGGTCCATGGAGGCGAACGTCGCGGCCAACGCGCACGCCGAAGGGCTCGGCTACCGGACCGAGGGGCGCGACCACGGAAACACCTTCGACATCCACCGGCTGCTCCACCTCGCCAAGGCCCGCGGACGCCAGGACGAGCTGCTGACGCTCGCCTACCGGGCGAACTTCGCCGAGGAGCGGTCCGTCTTCGACGCCGAGGTGCTGATCGAGCTCGCCCTAGAGGCCGGGCTCGACGGCGACGAGGCGCGGGCCGTGCTCGCCGATCCGGAGGCGTACGCGGCCGAGGTGCGGGCCGACGAGCAGGAGGCGTCCGAACTGGGCGCCAACGCCGTGCCGTTCTTCGTCCTCGACCGGCGGTACGGGATCTCCGGCGGCCAGCCCGCCGAGGTCTTCGCGCAGGCGCTGGAGCAGGCGTGGAAGGACCGTCCGCTGACCGCCATCGGCTCGGACGGGGCAGCCTGCGACGCCGACGGGGCCTGCCAGGTACCGCAGGCCGGCAGCCAGGGCTGACCCAGCGCCGCCGCGGCCGGCCGCTCAACTGCATCGATAAGCATTGCTTGGGGGTACCCCTCAACTCTTCGTGATTGACGATGAGTTGAGGGGCATTCAGGCTGGACGCATGGAGAACTCCTCGCTCGCCCAGGCCGTAGCCGCCGAGTTTGCGCCCAAATCCACGTATCTCAACACCTCCAGTTGCGGGCTGCTGCCCCGCCGCACCGTCGAGGCGGTGAAGACGCTCGCCGACGAGAACGCCGCGGGCACCGGTGCGGGCGCGGGCAGCTTCGACGCCGTGGACGCCGCACGGACCCGGTTCGCCGGGCTCGTCGGTGTCGGTCCCGACCGGGTCGCCACCGGCAGCTCGGTCGCCGTCCACGTCGGTCTGATCGCGGCCTCGCTGGAGCCGGGCGCCGAAGTGCTGGTACCTGAGGGGGAGTTCAGCTCGGTCGTCGGCCCCCTCTCGGTCCGTGGGGATCTGCGGATGCGGTACGCCCCGCTGGACGGCATGGCCGAGGCGGTGCGGCCCACGACCGCGCTCGTCGCCCTTTCCTCCGTACAGTCCGCCGACGGCCGGATCGCCGACCTCGACGCGGTTCGCGCGGCGGCCGCCGCGCACGGCGCCCGGGTCCTCCTGGACGCCACCCAGTCCGCAGGCTGGCTGCCGCTGGACGCCGGAGCGTACGACTACACGGTCACGGGCGGCTTCAAGTTCCTGCTCTGCCCGCGCGGTTCGTCGTTCCTCACCGTCACCGAGGAGGCGCAGGAGACCCTGTCGCCGCTGTACGCGAGCTGGGTGGCCGGCGAGGACCGCTGGAACAGCACGTACGGGCCCGTCGGCCGGCTCGCCGCCACCGCGCGCCGCTTCGACGAGGCGCCCGCCTTCCTCGCGTACCACGGTGCCGAGCGCTCGCTCGCGCTGATGGCCGAGATCGGCATCGACACCGTGCACGCCCACAACACCGCGCTCGCCGCCCGGTTCCGTACCGCGCTGGCCGGGATGGGCCACGAGCCGGTGCCCGGCCGGTCCGCGGTCGTCGCCGTGCCGGGGCTGGGAAGCCGCGAGTCGGCGCTGGCCCGGGCCGGTATCGCGGTGTCGGCCCGGGCCGGGAATCTGCGGGCGGCCTTCCATCTCTACAACACGCAGGCCGATGTGGACCGCGCGCTGGAGGTGCTCGCGGGCTGACCGCTCAGCGGCCTTCCGGGCAGTTCTCGGTCTCCCGGGAGAGGTTCTCCTCGACCTTGGCCAGCAGCCGGGCCAGCTCGGTGCGCTCCGTCGCGTCCAGGCCGGCGAGCGTGCGTTCCTCCAGATTCGTCCAGGCCCGCTCGACATCCGAGTGCAGCGCGCAACTGTCCGCGCTGGCCTCGACCAGGACGGCCCGCCGGTCGTCCGGGTCGGGGCGGCGGCGGACGTGACCGGCCTGTTCGAGCCGCTGGAGCATCTTGGTGACGGTCGACGGATCGAGGTCGACCGCCTTGATCAACTCCGACTGGCGCGCCGCGCCCGCGTCCCACAGGTACATCATCAGGAACTCCTGGCCGGGGTAGAGCCCGGCGCACCGCAGCGCCTTGCCGGCGGCGATCCGGTGCAGCCGCGCGACCCGTGAGACGGCGTGGCTGACCGGGCCGCCGCGGGCGGCGCTCGGCAGCTCGGTACAGACGGGGTCGACGGGTTCGGCCTTCATGGGGACTCCTCGGGGCGATGCTCCGGCCTGCGGCCTGTCCGGCGGATCGGTCCCAGGCCCGAGGCCGGTTCCGGCGCTCTCCACAAACTTTACCTTGGTCGGCCAATTAATGCGTTACAGTGGCGCAGGACGAAATACTTGGCCGACCATGTAAATTTCCTTAGGGGCATTCATGACCACCGCATTCGACCCGATCGAACTGTCCGGCACCCAGCTCGCCAACCGCATCGCCATGGCCCCGATGACTCGCAGCCGTGCCGGTGACGGCGGTACCGCCACCGAACTCACCGTCGAGTACTACGCCCAGCGCGCCTCGGCCGGTCTCATCATCACCGAGGGCATCCAGCCGTCCGTCGTCGGCCAGGGCTACCCCTCCACCCCGGGTCTGCACAGCGCGGAGCAGGTCGCGTCCTGGCGCAAGGTCACCGACGCGGTGCACGCCGCGGGCGGCCGGATCTTCGCCCAGATCATGCACGCGGGCCGCATCGGCCACCCGGTCCTGATGCCGGACGGACTGACCCCGGTCAGCGCCTCCCCGGTCAAGGCCGCCGGTCAGGTCTACACCCACGTGGGACCGAAGGACTTCATCGAGCCGCGTGAGCTGACCGACGCCGAGATCCGGCAGACCGTGGCCGACTTCGCCTCCGCCGCCCGCAACGCCGTCGACGCGGGCTTCGACGGGGTCGAGCTGCACGGCGCCAACGGCTACCTCATCCACCAGTTCCTCGCACCCAACACCAACCTGCGCACCGACGAGTGGGGCGGCTCCGACGAGGCCCGCATCCGGTTCGCCGTCGAGGTGGTCAAGGCCGTCGCCGCCGAGATCGGCGCGGAGCGCACCGGGCTGCGCATCTCGCCCGGAAACCAGTACAACGACATCGACGAGCCCGCGCCGGACGCCGTCTACACCGCGCTGGTGCAGGAGATCGAGCCGCTCGGCCTCGCCTATCTGCACGTCCTGGAGGCGGTGGAGATCCGTGAACTGACCCTCGCGCTGCGCAAGCAGTTCTCCGGCACCTTCGTCATCAATGTGCTGACGGACGGGCCGACCGGACCGGACCACCACTCGGTGATCGACGACGGGATCGCCGACATCATCTCGTACGGTGCACTGTTCATCGCCAACCCGGACCTGCCCGCCCGGCTGAAGGCCGGCGGCCCGTTCAACACCCCGGACCCGTCCACCTTCTTCGGCGGGGACGCGAAGGGGTACGTCGACTACCCGGCGCTGGGAGCCTGACGGCCTACGCCGAATCCCGGCGCACCAGTTCGGTGGGGAGGATCACCGCGGCCGGCTCCTCCCCGCCGATCCGGGCCAGCAGCACCCGTACCATCTCGGCGCTGATCCGGTCCCACGGCTGCCGGATCGTGGTCAGCTCGGGCCGGGACGCGAGCGCCGCGGGCGAGTCGTCGAAGCCGCCGACCGCGACATCCTCCGGCACCCGCCGCCCGGCCTTCTCCAGTGCGGCCAGCACGCCCTGCGCCATCAGGTCGGAGGCGACGAACACCGCGTCGAGGTCGGGGGCCCGCTCCAGCAGCAGAGTGGCGGCCGCCTCGCCGCTCGCCCGGCTGTAGTCGCCCGGGACGATCAGCGCGTCGTCGGCGGGCAGTCCGCACTCGGTGAGCATCTCGCGGTAGCCCGCCAGCCGTTCGACGCCGCCGGGGGTGTCCAGCGGGCCGCTGACCGTACCGATCCGGCGGCGCCCCGACTCGTACAGATAACGCACCATGTCCCGGGCGCCGTCCCTGTCGTCGGCCGCCACGTAGCTGACCTTCGAGCCCTGCCCGAGCGGCTTGCCGCAGGCGACGAGCGGGACCCCGGCCTCGTGCAGCCGGGCGGCGACCGGGTCGCCGGAGTGACTGGAGACCAGCAGCACCCCGTCCACATGACCGGCGATGTACCGCATGTTCCGGCGGCGTTCCGCCTCGGTCCCCGCGATCATCAGCAGCAGCGGGATGTCGTGCGCGGCGAGCGCGGCGGTGCAGCCGCGCAGCAGCACATTGAAGTTCGGGTCCTCGAAGAACCGCTCCTGCGGCTCGGTGAGCAGGAACGCCACCGAGTCGGAGCGGCCGGTGATCAGCGACCTGGCGTGCCGGTTCACCGTGTAACCGGTCTTGCGGATCGCGGAGTTGACCGCATCGAGCGCGGCCGGGCTGACGTTGTGCCCGCCGTTGAGTACCCGTGAGACCGTACCGCGCGAGACCCCGGCCTCCCGTGCCACGTCGTGGATGGTCGGCGGCCTGCGGCGTCCCGTGCCGGACTGGCCGTGCCGTCCGGGCTGTCCGGGCTGTTCTGTGCGGCTCATGGTGCATGATCTTTCATCAATGGAAGCCCTGGCGGGGACCGGTCAGGACTTTACGGCGCCGGAGAGCAGGTCGAGGCTCCAGAAGCGCTGGATGACGAGGAACAGCGCGATCAGCGGGACGATCGCCAGCAGCGCCCCCGTAATCACCAGCGTATAGAGGGCCGGGGTGGTGGAGCCCTGCTGGAGCAGGGTGTAGAGGCCCAGGGTGACCGGGAACTTCTCGTCGTCACCGAGCATGATGTACGGGAGCAGGAAGTTGTTCCAGATCGCGACGAACTGGAACAGGAAGACGGTCACCAGACCCGGCAGCATCATCGGCAGAGCGATGGTGCGGAAGATCCGCCACTCGCTGCCGCCGTCCATCCGTCCCGCCTCGATCACATCGTCCGGTACGGCGGAGGCCGCGTAGATCCGGGCGAGATACACACCGTACGGGGAGAGGATGACCGGCAGCAGGACCGACAGGTAGGAGTCCGTGAGGTCGGCCTCGGCCAGCAGCAGGTACTGCGGTACGGCGAGGATCACCGGCGGCATCAGCACCCCGGCCAGCAGGATGTTGAAGATGCTCTCCTGCCCGCGGAACCGGTACACGGCCAGGGCGTACCCCGATACTGCGGAGACGGCCGTGGACAGCAGGGCGCCGGCGCCGGCGTAGAACGCCGAGTTGGCCATCCACTTCCAGTAGACGCCGTCGCGGTACGCCGACAGATCGGCGACGTTCTGGCGGAAGCCGGTGCCCGGCAGGAACGTGAAGGTGGAGAACAGCTCGCTGCCGGACTTGGTCGAGGCGACCAGCACCCAGGCGACGGGCAGCAGGCAGTAGAGCGCGCCGAGGAGCAGCGCGGCGGTCGGTACGAGCGCGAAGCGGCGCGGACCTGCGGGGGTGGACGCGAGGCGCGGCGTACTCATCGGGAACCTCCCTTTTGGGTACGGGAGTTGGCCGCCCTGAGGAAGCCGAAGGACAGGACCAGGGTGGCGACGGCGATGATGACCGCCTGAGCGGCCGCCGCGTAGATGTCGTTGTTGACGAAGGCGTCCTGGTAGACCTTCATCAGCGGACTCCAGGTGGTGGAGAGGGAGTTGGTGAGCGGCTTCAGCGTCGTCGGCTCGCTGAACACCTGGAGCGTCGCGATGATCGAGAAGAAGAACGTAAGGACCAGTGACGGTGCCACCATCGGGATCTTGATCCGGAGCGCGATCTGCAGCTGTGAGCAGCCGTCCAGCCGTGCCGCCTCGAACACCTCGGCCGGGATCGCCCGCAGCGAGGTGTAGATCACGATCATGTTGAAGCCGGTGCCGCCCCAGACCGCGATGTTGGCGAGGGCGAGATACAGCGGCCCCCCGTCGAGCAGATCGGGCTGCGGCAGCCCCGCCCGGTCGAGGAGGTAGTAGAAGGGGCTGACGTCCGGGAGATAGAGGAAGCCCCACATGAGTGCGGCGACGACACCCGGGATCGCGTACGGCAGGAAGATCGCGAGCCGGGAGAAACCCCGCAGCCGGAGCCGGTCGGTGTCCAGGAGCAGGGCGAACAGCAGGGCGAGACCGAGCATCACGGGGACGACGATCGCGCCGTAGCCGAGGATGCGCAGCGCTCCGTGCAGCAGTTCCGAGTCGGAGAGCGCACCGGCGTAGTTGGCGAAGCCGGCCCAGATCTCCTCGCGGGCGCCCTTGCCCAGACCGAGCCCCTTGACCTCGGTCCTGCGGAAGCTGAGGTAGAGCGCGTACCCGATGGGAAGGGCGAAGAAGAGCAGGAAGAGCACGGTGGCGGGGGCCAGGAAGGCGTACGGGGCGCTCTTGACCCCGTACGCACTCCTGCGGCGTGCGCGTGTCACTCGGAGACCCCGAAGCCCTGCTTCTTGAGGTCGGCGACGGTGGCGTCCTGCATCGCGGTCAGGGCGGGCCCGAAGTCCGACCTGCTCTTGGCGGCTCCGGCGAAGTTGTCCTTGAAGGCGGTGTACGCGACGTTCACGTTCGGGCCCCAGGCGGCGGGGGCGGTGCCCTTCGCGATCTCGGCGGCCTTCGTGTAGAAATCGGGCTGGTTGGAGAAGTAGTCCGGGGCCTGGGCGAGCGCGCCGCCGGTCTGGGCTGCCGTGGCGGCGGGGTAGATGCCGCTCTCCTTGACCAGCGCGGCCAGCGCCTCGGAGTCCGTGTTCAGCCACTTCGCGAAGGTCGCGGCGGCGGCCTTGTTCTTGGAGTCGTTGGTGACGGCGGTGGAGGAGCCGCCCCAGCTGCCGGTGACGTTCTGGCCGGCCGTCCACTGGGGGAGCGGGGCCATGGCCCACTTGCCCTTGGTGTCGGGCGCCGCCGTGGTGAGGGTGCCGGGCGCCCAGACCGCGCTGACCCAGGCGATCTGCTTGCCGGTGTTGAGCGCCTTGTTCCAGGCCGGGGTGTACATCGGCTGGTTGTCGACGGCGCCCTCCTTGACCAGGCCGCCCCAGAAATCGGCGACCTTCTGCGTGGCGGCGTCGTCGATGGCGACCTTCCACTTGTTGCCGCCGGTGGTCCACCACTTCGCCCCCGCCTGCTGGGCGAGGCCCGCGAAGAGACCGGAGTCGTTCGAGGAGAACGTGGTGAGGTCCTTGCCCGGCGCCTTCTTCTTCAGCGTGCGGGCCGTCTCGGCGAACTCGTCCCAGGTGGTGGGCACGGACAGGCCGTACTGCTTGAACAGGTCCTGGCGGTAGTAGAACATCAGCGGGCCCGAGTCCTGCGGCACGGCGTACAGGGCATCCGATCCGAGGGTCGTCTGCTGCCAGATGCCGTCGGCGAACTCGCCCTTCGCGTCGCCCGCCTCCTTGGATATGTCGGCGAGCACATCGTTGGAGACCAGGGTGGGGAGCGCCTGGTACTCCGCCTGCACCAGGTCGGGGGCCTTGTGGGCCTTGGCCGCCGTGATGATCTTGGTGACCAGGTCGTCGCCCGACGCCTGCTTCTTCACCGTGACCTTGATGCCGGCCCTCTTGCCCTCGCCCGCGTTCCAGATGTCCGCGACCTTGTCCAGGCCGGGCGCCCAGGCCCAGTAGGTGAGCGAGACGGGACCGGATGCGGCCGGGCCGTCCCCGCTGTCGTCGTCCGACGAGCCGCAGCCCGAGAGCAGGCCGGTGGCGGCGAGTGCAGCGGCCGTGGACACCGCGACGATGCGGTACTTCATGGGTTTCTCCCCTGACGAGAAGCGAGGGTGCAGCGCCGAACTGCGCTGTGAGCGTTCACAGTAGAGAAATGAATCCGACACTTGTCAATGGTTGAGACTGTGCGGTTATGTTGGCTCTGCGCCACCGAGAGTGCGTGTGCACGTTCCCAGAAGTTGTACCAAAGAGCCCAGGAGAAGCCCATGCCGCACACCGCGCCCGAGTCTGCCCCGCACGGTCTGCGCAGGCTCGCCTTCGGCGGCGACTACAACCCCGAGCAGTGGCCGGAAGAGGTCTGGCACGAGGACGTGGCCCTGATGCGGGAGGCCGGCGTGACCATGGTCAGCGTCGGGATCTTCTCCTGGGCGCTCCTCGAACCCGAGCCCGGCCGCTACGACTTCGGCTGGCTCGACCGGGTCCTCGATCTGCTGCACGCGGCCGGCATCCGGGTCGACCTCGGCACCCCCACCGTCGCCCCGCCCGCCTGGTTCTACCGCGCCCACCCGGAGGCCCTCCCGGTCAGCCGCGAGGGTGTCCGCTACGCCTTCGGGTCACGCGGCGCGATCTGCCACAGCAACCCCGCTTACCGGTCGGCCGCGGCGAACATCACCGAACAGCTCGCCCGCCGGTACGCGGACCATCCGGCGCTCGCGATGTGGCACGTCCACAACGAGTACGGCGTTCCGGTCAGTGCCTGTTACTGCGACAACTGCGCCGCCCACTTCCGCCGCTGGCTGGCCGCCCGCCACGGCGGCGTCGACGCCGTCAACGAAGCCTGGGGCACCGCCTTCTGGGGCCAGCGCTACCGCAGTCTCGACGAGATCGACCCGCCCCGTGCCACCCCGACCGTCGCCAACCCGGCGCAGCGCCTGGACTACGCGCGCTTCGCCGACGCCGCCATGCGCGAGAACTTCTGCAGCGAGCGGGACATCCTGCACCGCCTCGCTCCCGGCATCCCGGTCACCACCAACTTCATGACCGCTCTCAGCCAGTGCGACTCCGTCGACTACTGGGCCTGGGGCCGCGAGACCGACCTCGTCACCAACGACCACTATCTGATCACCGACGGCCGCCGCACCCATGTCAACCTCGCGATGGCCGCCGACCTCACCCGCTCCGTCGCGGGCGGCGCGCCCTGGCTGCTCCTGGAGCACTCCACCAGCGGCGTCAGCTGGCAGCCCCGAAACCCCGCCAAGCGCCCGGGCGAGATGGCCCGCAACAGCCTCGCCCATGTCGCGCGCGGCTCCGACGGCGCCATGTTCTTCCAGTGGCGGCAGTCCCGCAGCGGCGCGGAGAAGTTCCACTCGGCGATGGTGCCGCACGCCGGTACGGACTCCCGGGTGTGGCGCGAGGTCTCCGGGCTCGGCGCCGACCTCGGCCTGCTGAGCGGCATCCGCGGGACCCGGACCGTCGCGGACGCGGCCATGCTGTGGGACTGGCAGTCCTGGTGGGCGCAGAAGCTGGAGTGGCGCCCGAGCGAGGACCACGACGCCCGCGAGCGCGCCGACACCTTCTACGCCTCGATGTACGACCGCCATCTCACCGTCGATTTCGCCCACCCGGACGCCGATCTTTCCGGGTACCCGCTGGTCGTCGTCCCGGCCCTCTACCTCGCCACCGAGGAGACCGGCCGGAACCTCCGGAGCTACGTCGAGAACGGCGGCACGCTCGTCGTCTCGTACTTCTCCGGCATCGTCGACACCCAGGACGCCGTGCACCCGGGGCCGTACCCGGGCGCCCTGCGGGACGTACTCGGGCTGACGATCGAGGAGTTCTCACCGCTCGGCGAGGGCGGGACGGTCCGCCTGATCACGCCCGAGGGCGCCGCCGAAGGCCCGGAGCTGACCGGAGACCTGTGGTCGGACGTGGTGATCCCGCGCGGCGCCGAGACCGTCTGGGCGTACGCCGACGGCATCCCCGCGGGCCACCCCGCCGTCACCCGGCACCGCCTGGGCAGGGGCACCGCCTGGTACATCTCCACCCGGCTGTCCGGACCCCACCTCGACGCCGTCCTCGACCGGGCCTGCGACGACGCCCGGATCGCACCGCGCACCGGCCTCCCGCACGACGTCGAGGTCGTACACCGCACCGGCGACAGCGGCACGTACCTCTTCGCGATCAACCACACCGGCGACGACGCGAAGGTGCCGCTCGACGGCCCCGGCACCGAACTCCTCACCGGCGAGCACACCGTGGGCCGCCTCGCCGTTCCGGCGGGCGCGGTCCGGGTCGTACGCCTCGACGGCTGAGTCGCACGAGCCCCGCAATTCCCGCGCAACGGTCGAAGGGACATCGACGATGTACGGAAAGACGCACGGAAAGCCACCTGGGCGGACGAGAGCGGCGGTGGTGTCGGCACTCGCGGGCCTGCTGTTCGCCGCACTGCCCGCCCAGGCCGCCCACGCGGCCACCACCCCCGCCGACACCGGCTTCGAAGCGGGCAGCACCGGGTGGTCGGCCTACTCGGCAGGCGGACAGACCGCCGCCTCCTTCACCGAGGCGGGCGGCCACAGCGGCAGCAACCGGCTGACCCACTGGTCCGCTTCGGCCTACAAGGTGGAGACCTACCAGCACCTCTCCGGGCTCACCGACGGCACGTACACCCTGAGCGCCTGGGTCCGCTCCGGCGGCGGCCAGAACTCCGCGTACATCGCGCTGCGCAACTGCGGGAGCGCCGAACAGCGTACGGACCTGCCACCGACCCCGAACGGCGCCTGGATCCGTCTGGTCACCTCCGTCAAGGTCACCGGCGGAGCCTGCACGATCAGCCTCAACTCCGATGCGCACGCGGGGGAGTGGGCCAACTTCGACGACATCTCCTTCACCTCGGGAACGACCGGCCTCACCGTCAAGGGCGGTGACCTCTCCACCCTCCCGAAGAACGAGGCGCACGGCGCGACCTACCGGGGCGCGACCGGAACGAGCGGCGACGCGATGAGCATCCTCAAGGCCTCCGGGATGAACTACGTCCGCCTCAAGGTGTGGGTGGACCCCGCCGACGGATACAACGACAAGGCCCATGTCCTCGCCATGGCCATGCGCGCCAAGGCCCTCGGCATGAAGGTGCTCATCGACTTCCACTACTCCGACAGCTGGGCCGACCCGGGCAAGCAGAACAAGCCGGCCGCCTGGGCCGGCCACACGTACAGCCGGCTGAGGACGGACGTCTACGACCACACGTACGACGTGCTCAACGCCCTCAAGGCGCAGGGCACCACGGCCGACATGGTGCAGATCGGCAATGAGATCAACGCCGGGATGCTCTGGCCGGAAGGCTCCACCGACAACTGGTCGCAGCTCGCGGGCCTGCTCACCTCGGGCGCGAACGCCGCGAAGGCGGTCTCGTCGAGTACGAAGGTCGCGCTGCACCTCGCCGAGGGCGGCGACAACGCGGGCACCCGCTGGTGGTTCGACAACGCCGTGTCGTACGGGGTCCCGTTCGACGTCATCGCGCTCTCGTACTACGGCTACTGGCACGGACCGCTGTCCGACCTCCAGACCAACCTCGACGACGTCGCCTCGCGGTACGGCAAGCCCGTGCTGGTCGCAGAGACGGCGTACGCCCACACGCTGGCGAACGGTGACGCGCTGGAGAACAACATCGCGACCCCGGACCAGCTGGTCAGCGGCTACCCCGCCACACCGGCCGGTCAGGCGGCGAACCTGCGGGACGTCTTGAACGTCGTCGAGGCCGTCCCGAACGGCCGCGGTCTCGGCGCCGTGTACTGGGAGCCCGCCTGGACCGCCGTCAGCGGCAGCGGATGGGACCCGGCGGACCCGGCGTCCGGCAACGCGTGGGAGAACCAGGCGCTGTTCGACCACAACGCGACGCTGCTCCCGGCAGCGAGCTGGTTCTCCCACCGGTAGAAGGCTGGGACAGCCCTCAGGCGGCATCGAGCGGCGCGCTGCGCCACTTCCACGAGGTGACGCGTTCCCGCCCGGGCAGCTCGGCGCGGCCGGTGGACCAGAGCAGGACGGTCCACCGGCCGGCGTCGTCCGGGGCGTCCGGGAACAGCCGGGCCAGCACGCGGTCGCACAGATCGGCGGGCGGCGCCCAGGAGATGCCCAGGCCCTGGACGACATCGTGCGTATGGACGAGGGTCTCCACGATTCCCATGGCCGCGAAGCCCTCCGGGTCGGACACCCCGTACGAATGGTAGGAGCGGACGTCCGCCGCGGTCGTCCGCACCATCGCCGTCAGCAGGGCGCCGCTCGCCTCCAGGGTCTGGAGCAGGCCGACCGGTCCTGCGTCGGGGTTCGCGAAGATCGAATTCGCCGGGCCGCCCTTGCGGTCGGCTCCCCAGCGGAACGGGACCTCGCGGTCCAGCGGCGGCTTCCTCGGACCCAACTGGGCGGCGTACGCGAAGAGATCGTCGTTCAGATGCTCCACGGTCTCCCAGGAGTCCCACTCCAGCGACCCGGCGGGTGCCCGCCAGTGGTCCTCCGGAACCTCGCGGAGGGCGGCGAGCGCGAGATGGACCGCGGTGGTCACATCGTCCGCGGTGACCGGCAGCCGGGTCGCGGTCAGCGTGGCCCGCTCGACGGCGCTGCACTCCACGCAGAACTCATTGCCCTCGGGGTCGGCGAGTGTCGCCCAGCCCCGGCCGTTGGGCCTGCGGTGGTCGCCGACGAGCGTGGCGCCGAGGGCGAGCAGCCGCTCGACCTCCTCGTCCCGGGTGCGGTCCTGCGGCTGGATGTCCAGGTGGACGCGGTTCTTGACGCTCTTGGGCTCGGGCACCGAAACGAACAGCAACGCGGCGCCGGGGGTCTCGACGAGCGCCTCGGGATCACCGGGGCTGTCGTCGTCCGACAGCCGGGCACCGAGCACCTCGGCCCAGAAACTGCCGAGTTTGTAGGCGTCGGCGCAGTCGAAGGTCATGTGACGTACAAGTGAGGTCATGGGACCAACTGTCGCCGTTGCCGGCCACCGGGGTCCACCAACTTTCGGCAGGGGCCGGGACGACGAACGTCGTCCCGGCCCCTGTCACTTCCGGGCTCGGCCCGTCAGCGCCTCACCTCACCGGCGAGAAATCGCGCGCCCCGATGAACTCCGGGCGCCGCACCGGCGCCGCGAACGGTTCCTCGGCCGTGTTCTCCACGCTGTTGAAGACGATGAAGACATTGCTGCGCGGGTACGGGGTGATGTTGTCCCCCGAGCCGTGCATGCAGTTGCAGTCGAACCAGGTCGCCGAACCGGCCCGGCCCGTGAAGAGCTTGATGCCGTGCCGGTCGGCCATCTTGGTCAGCGCCTCGTCGGACGGGGTGCCGGCGTCCTGCATCTTCAGCGACTGCTTGTAGTTGTCCTTCGGCGTCTCGCCCGCACATCCGAGGAACGACTTGTGCGAACCGGGCATGATCATCAGCCCGCCGTTGGTGTCGTGGTTCTCGGTCAGCGCGATCGACACGGACACGGCCCGCATGTGCGGCAGACCGTCCTCGGCGTGCCAGGTCTCGAAGTCCGAGTGCCAGTAGAACCCCGAGGCGCCGAAGCCCGGCTTGACGTTGATGCGCGACTGGTGGACGTACACGTCCGATCCGAGGATCTGGCGGGCCCGGCCCACCACCCGCTCGTCGTTCACCAGCCGGGCGAAGACCTCGCTGATCCGGTGGACCTCGAAGACCGACCGTACGTCCTGCGACTTCGGCTCGATGATCGACCGCTCATCGGCCCGCACCGCAGGATCGGCGATCAGCCGGTCCAGTTCGGCGTGGTACACGGCCACTTCGTCCGGCCGGATCAGCTCGTCGACGGTGAGGAAGCCGTCTTGCTCGAAACCCTGCAGATCCTTTACGGCGATCGGGCCCGGGGCGCCGGGCACGGACCAGATGACCGGGTCCTGGCGGGGGGTGGTCATCTCGGCCGTGCGCCGGGTGGGATACAGGTCGGCGCGTACATCGGTGGTCATGGTTCAGCCCTCCTCGGTCAGTACCGGATAGACACCGTTCTCGTCGTGCTCCTCCCGTCCGGTGACGGGAGGGTTGAAGACGCAGACGCAGCGGAAGTCGGTCTTGGGGCGCATGGTGTGGCGCTCATGGCCGTCCAGCAGGTACATGGTGCCGGGGGTGATCCAGTGCGTCTCGCCGGTCTCGTCGTCGGTGAGCTCGGCCTCGCCCTCGACACACAGGACGGCCTCGATGTGGTTCGCGTACCACATCGACGTCTCGGTACCTGCGTACATCGTGGTCTCGTGGAGTGAGAAGCCCACCTTCTCCTGGGCGAGCACGATGCGCTTGCTCTCCCAGGTGCCGGAAGCGGCCTTCACATGCCGGTCGGTGTTCTCGATGTCGCTGAACGATCGGACGATCACGGTGAGTCGGAGCCTTTCTCTCTGCAGCGGTACTTCTGTGCGGGCCTGCCCGGGATGGACCCGGCCAGGCGGTCGGGATGTCGTGCGACCCCTCGGCCGGGCGGTCAGACGGTGTCGCGGACCGCGCGGGCCAGCGTGAGCAGGCCCTCGTCCAGCTCTTCGGGGGTGATGGTCAGTGGCGGCAGCAGCTTCACGACCTCGCTGCGCGGGCCGGAGGTCTCCACCAGCAGCCCCAGCTCGAACGCCCGCGCACAGACCGCGGCGGCGCGCGAGACGTCGGTGAACTCGAGCGCCTGGACCAGGCCACGTCCGCGGGACTGCGCGCCGAGCCGGGCGTGTTCGTCGCAGATCGCGAGCAGCGCCTGTTCGACCTGCTCGCCGCGGGCCAGCGTCTGCTTCTCCATCTGGCCGTCCGCCCAGTAGGCGTCGAGCGCGGCGGCGGCGGTGACGAACGCCGGGTTGTTGCCGCGGAAGGTGCCGTTGTGCTCGCCCGGGCCCCAGATGTCCAGTTCCGGGTTGAACAGGCAGAGCGACATGGGAAGTCCGTAGCCGCTGATGGACTTCGACAGGGTGACGATGTCGGGGGTGATGCCGGCCTCCTCGAACGAGAAGAACGCACCGGTGCGGCCGCAGCCCATCTGGATGTCGTCGACGATCAGGAGCATGTCGCGGCGGCGGCAGAGATCGGCCAGCGCCCGCAGCCACTCGGGCCGCGCCACATTGATGCCGCCCTCGCCCTGAACCGTCTCGACGATCACCGCCGCGGGCTGGTTGAGACCCGAACCCTGGTCCTCGAGAAGGCGCTCGAACCAGAGGAAGTCCGGGACCCGGCCGTCGAGGTAGTTGTCGAACGGCATCGGTGTGCCGTGCACCAGCGGGATGCCGGCCCCGGCCCGCTTGAAGGCGTTGCCGGTGACGGCGAGCGAGCCGAGCGACATGCCGTGGAAGGCGTTGGTGAACGAGACGATCGACTCGCGTCCTTTCACCTTGCGGGCCAGCTTGAGCGCGGCCTCGACCGCGTTGGTGCCGGTCGGGCCGGGGAACATCACCTTGTACGGCAGGTCGCGCGGCCGCAGGACGACGTTGTGGAAGGTCTCCAGGAAGGCGCGTTTCGCGGTGGTCGCCATGTCCAGACCGTGGGTGATGCCGTCGCGCTCGATGTAGTCGATCAGTGCGCGTTTCAGCACCGGGTTGTTGTGGCCGTAGTTGAGGGATCCTGCACCGGCGAAGAAGTCGAGGTACGAGTGGCCGTCCTCGTCGGTCAGCCGGGCGCCCTGCGCACGGTCGAACACGGCGGGCCAACCGCGGCAGTAGCTCCGGACCTCCGACTCCAGGGTCTCGAAGACGCTCAGGGCGGGCGGGGTGATGGTCACAGGGGTTCTCCTGCTTGTGGGGGTGTGACGGGCGGAGGTGAAACGGGCGCTTCGGCCGACGCCGGGCTGGGGCGTGTCGGCCGGGCTGCACCTCAGACGTGGAACGGACCGATGCGGTAGAGCACTTCCGGCAGATGTGTTCCCTCGGGGAACAACCCGCCGTCGAAGAGCACTTCGCGCTCCACGGCCACGTCATGGCGGAGCGCATAGGAGGTGAACAACCGGTCGGAAGCGGTGTTGTCCGGGGTGATGGTCGTCTCGACCCGGGCCAGGCCCTGCTCCGCGGCGACCCGCGCGGTCAGCGAGTCCAGCAGCTCGGCGGCCAGTCCGATGCCGCGATGGCCGTGGTCGACGGCCACCTGCCAGACGACGAGCGTCTCGGGGCGGTCGGGCCGGATGTATCCCGTCACGAAGGCGACCGGCTCGCCGGTCTCGTCGCGGGCGACCACGGAGGTCGCCGCGAAGTCACGGCACCACAGCAGGTAGCTGTAGGAGGAATTGAGGTCCAGGACCTCGGAGTCGCGGGCGATGCGCCAGATCGCGGCCCCGTCCTCCACTCGCGGGGTGTCGATGGTGATGAATTCGCTTCGGGCACGTGCAAAATCTGCTGGTGCGGCGGTCATGCGAATGGAATTTACCCAGCAAATTCGGAAATTGCATCGACGCAAGGGGTTGGGTGAAGTGAGCAGCTGTGTTATCACGCGGGCGCGCGCCCCGGCGCGAAACTGCTTCGATTTAATCCGTTTTGACCCTTATTAATGCCGCAAATCAGCCACGTTGTGGAGTCGGTCACAGAGTCGTAACTCCCTGGAGACGTAACCGAATTGTGCCGATCGGCGTTGTCGAAACTTTGGCGTTTAGGCTCCGGAAGAGCGGGCAGAAGAATGCGGGGAGCTGCTCTCGATAAAGCAGCTCCCCGCATTGATGAATTCTTATTCGCTCGGCCAGGTTTCCGAAACGGCCTTGCGGGCAGCTTCGAAGTCGACCTGCCGGCCCTCATCGGCCAGCGCCGACCCCAGAGCCGCGATCGAGGACTGCACCACGCCCCGCGTCGCATCCACACCGTAGTGATTGACCCGGATCATCTCCTTGGACAGGGCCCCGCCGCCCGCGATCAGCGGCAGCGAGGGGTCGGTCGCGAGCGCCTTGGCGACCAGCCCGGCGGCGTCGACTCCCGCCGGGGCGCGCAGCGTCGTGGCGACCGGCGCCGCATCCTTCGCCTCGTGCACATACGGCGCCAGGCCGCCGCCGAGCGCCACCGCTCCCGCCCGTGTGGCCGCTGCGGCCGCCGCGTGACGGGCCATCAGCGCCTCCGGGCCCTCCGCCTCGATCCGCTCCAGGCACGCCTCGAGCGCCAGCATCTCCAGCTGCGCGGGGGCGTGCAGGAGGGCCTTGCGGCCGCCGTCGATCCAGCGCTCCTTCCAGTCCAGGAGGGAGAGGTACGAGTGGCGCGGGGCCTCGGGGTTGGCGGCGATCCGCTCCCAGGCGCGCTCGCTCACCGACACCGCCGACACTCCGGCCGGGCCGCCCATCGCCTTCTGCGCGCCGATCACGCACAGGTCGACACCCCATACGTCCGGCAGCAGCGGCTCGGCGCCCACCGAGGCGACGGCGTCCAGCATGAAGAGCGCCCCGTGGGCCCGGACGACCTCACCGATCTCTGCGACCGGGTTGGTGTTGCCGGTCGCCGCCTCCGCGTGGACCAGCGAGACGAAATCGATCTCCGGGTGCGTGGCGAGCGCCTGCGCGACCTGGTCGGCGGTGACCGCCGTGTGGAAGGGCACCGCCAGGTCGATCACATTGGCACCGCAGTCCCGCAGCCAGTTCCCGAAGGTCTGCCCGTACGGTCCCGTGACCACGTTCAGCGCGGTCGAACCGGGCCGGGCACCGCCCCGGATGCAGCCTTCGAGAGGAAGCAGTGCCTCGCCCTGCATGATGACGACGTCCTGCTCGGTGGCGAGGAGACCGGCCACCCGCTGCTCGATGGCGGCGAAGTGCGCGGGGGTGAGCGGGGCGAGGTCGAGGAAGGGGTGCGTCACGGTGGTGCTCTCTTCGGATCGGGTCGGCCTGCGGTTCGGCGTACGAACAGCGCTTCCGTCGAGAGTACCCAGGGCCCCCCGGACACCGCCTCGTACAGTGCTGCCATGAGTGATCACAAGGCGCAGCCGGTGCTGCACGTGAAGGGGCGGGTGCTCGTCGGTCCCGACGACGTCAGGGACGAGCTGTGGGCGGTCGGCGGGCGGATCTCGTACGAGCGGCCGCCGGGCGCGGACGCGGCGGAGACTGTCACCGGCTGGGTGCTGCCGGGTCTCGTCGACGCCCACTGCCATGTGGGGCTCGATCACCACGGCCCGGTCGACGCCGCCACGAGCGAGAAGCAGGCGCTCACCGACCGGGAGGCCGGCACGCTGCTCATCCGGGACGCCGGATCGCCCTCCGACACCCGGTGGATCGACGACCGCGAGGACCTTCCAAAGATCGTCCGGGCCGGCCGTCATATCGCCAGGACCCGCAGGTACATCCGGAACTACGCCCATGAGATCGAACCCGGCGACCTCGTCGCGTACGTCGCGCAGGAGGCGAGGCGCGGCGACGGCTGGGTCAAGCTGGTCGGCGACTGGATCGACCGGGAGGCCGGTGACCTGACCGCCTGCTGGCCGCGCGGCGAGGTCGAGGCGGCCATCGCCGAGGCGCACCGGCTCGGCGCACGGGTCACCGCGCACTGCTTCGCCGAGGCCGCTCTCGTCGATCTCGTCGAGGCCGGGATCGACTGCATCGAGCATGCGACGGGCCTGACCGAGGACACCATTCCGCTCTTTGCCGAGCGCGGCGTCGCGATCGTCCCGACGCTGGTCAACATCGCCACGTTCCCGGATCTCGCGACGGGCGGCGAGGCCAAGTTCCCGCGCTGGTCGGCACATATGCGGCAGCTGTACGAGCGTCGTTACGACACCGTGCGCGCGGCGTACGACGCAGGGGTGCCGGTCTACGTCGGCACCGACGCGGGCGGCTCGCTGGCCCATGGACTCGTGGCGGCGGAGGTCGCCGAACTGGTCAAGGCCGGCATCCCGGCGTGCGAGGCGCTCTCGGCGACCGCCTGGGGTGCCCGCGCATGGCTCGGGCGGCCGGGGCTGGAGGAGGGTGCCCCGGCGGACCTCGTGGTGTACGACGAGGACCCGCGGGCGGACGTACGGGTGCTGGCGGCGCCGCGCCAGGTCGTGCTGAACGGGCGCGTGATCGGCTGACGCCATCGTGTCCCGGCGGAAAGGTCGGCACGTTGACAGCCAGTGACCGAATCGCCCTCGTGCTCGTTACAACACTTCTGGTGATGCTCCGGTGCGGTTGCCCCACACCGCACCTGCGCTCGGCGGATCGGGTGACGGTGAGGAACACTGCAGGAACAGACGTACCTCGATATTCGAATACAGGGGCGGAAACCCCCCTTTGGAGTGAACTCGCCACAGCTGTCTGTCAGTTCACCCTCTGTGCGTAAAGATTCACGGAGTCGAGGCCATCGGCGCCCGCGATGTCCCCCATTGGGCGGCGCCGGTGGCTCCATGTCTCTTGTGGGGGTTCCACCATTTTGAACAGCAACACCTTCCGCCTGGCCGCCCTGGCGGTCGCCGCCGCTCCCGTCGCTCTGCTGGTCGCCGCCCCGGCGCACGCCACCGGAGCCACCACGACCACCGGTGGCGGGAAGGCGAGCGCGGTCGTGCTCCGTACCGCACTCGATGTATCGCTCCTGAGCAAGACCGTCGATGTGCCGCTCAAGACCACGCTGAACGAGGTGCACGCCCCGGCGAGCGCCGAGCAGACCGCGCTCCGCGTGCGGCTCGACGGCGTGAATCAGGGGCGCCCGTTCAGCGTGCTGCGCGCCGACGTGGCCACGGCGAACGCGACCGTCGACAAGCATCGGGCGGAGGGTTACAGCAACCTGGCGAAGGCCCGTGTGCATCTGCCCGGACTACCGCTGCTCTCGCTCATCGAGGTCGAGAAGGTCACCTCGAAGGCGGTCTGCGAGGTGGGCCGCAAGCCCGTCGCCGAATCCAACGTGCTGGGCCATGTCTCGGTCCTCGGCAAGCGGGTGACGCTCACCTCGGGTGGCACCACGCGGGTCGACGTGCCGGGTGTGGGCGAGGTGAGGCTCGACCTCTCGAAGACGCGGACCACGTCGCGTACCGCGGCGGCCACCGCGCTCCGCCTGGAGGTGTCGGTCAACCCGCTCAAGCTGAACGTCGCCGACGTCAAGGGGGAGGTCACGCTCGCCGAGGCGACCTGCGAGACCCCGAAGGGGCCCAAGCCCACGAAGCCGGCGGGCGGCAGCGACGGCGGCACCTCCGGTGGCGACGGCGGCACCGGTGTGAAGCCCCAGACCGGGACCGGGCACGCCCCGGCTGCGGTCGACACAAGTCTCGCGGAGACCGGCGGCAGCTCCACGACGCCCTACATCGCAGGCGGCGCGGCCCTGCTGCTGGCGCTGGGTGCGGGCGCCATGGTCGTGGCCCGCAGGCGCGGCGCCCAGGACTGACGCGACCCGGCCCGAGGGGGCCAAGGGGGCGTAGAAGCGGACGGGCGAGCAACAGGGAGGCGGGGGGGGGGGGGGGGGGGGGGGGGGGGGGGGGGGGGGGCGCCCCCCCCCCCCGCCGCGCCCCCCCCCCCCCCCCCCGCCGCCCCGCCCCCCC